>CAKQXZ010000118.1 GCA_934292955.1 uncultured Clostridia bacterium | reverse complement strand
GTGCAATGGCAGTGCTACTGCAAGGCGAGCAACAATATTTTATACGACGAAAAGACGGACAGTCTTTCATACGAATATTTTGTGGACGCGCAGGCTCGCCCCGACGAAACGCCTAAGGTGTTTTTCGCCGCGAATATGAGTTCGGTTTCGCACGACGGAAGCCGCAAGAGTTTTATGGGCAGTTACCGCGACTTTAAAAACCCGATTTCGCTCGAACGGGGTTCTTGCGGCAACAGCGACCTTAAAGGCGGCGAAGCGTTGTTCGCAATGCAGTTCGATTTGACGGTAAACGAAAAACCGCAGAATATAAGCGTGTTTTTGGGTACTTACGGTCAAACCGAAAGCGTAGAGCCTTTGCTTGAAAAACTGCGTAAAAAAGATTACGCGAAAAAAGAGTTTGAAAACGTTAAAAATCGGCTGAAAACCCGCAAAGAGTTTTTCTCGGTGGATATTCCCGACAAAGATACGCAGCGTATGGCGAACGTGTTCAACCCTCTGCAGGCTTACGTTAATTTTCTCGTCTGCCGCGAAATTTCCTTCTATGCGACCGGCACTGTCCGCGGAATAGGCATGCGCGACGCCGCTCAGGACGTTTTAGCGAATATTTTGTACGATTTACCCGCTTCGGAAGAGAAAATTTTACTGCTTTTGGGGCAACAATACAACTGCGGCAAAACGAACCACTATTTCTACCCCGTTGAAAAACGCGAACCGCTTATAAGCGACCGAAGCGACAACCATTTGTGGCTTGTTTACGCCGTTTATAAGGTGATTTGCGAAAGCGGAAAAACCGACTTTTTATATAAAACCGCCCCATACTACGACGGCGGCGAAGGTACGGTTTTAGAACATATAGAAAAGTCAATCGAATACACCGTGAATCATCTCGGCGAACACGGTCTGCCGCTTATGCTCGGTTCGGACTGGAACGACATGCTTTCCAACGTCTGCAAAGAAGGCAAAGGCGAAAGCGTGTTCGTTTCGCAAATGCTCGTGCTCGCATGCAAACAGTTAAAGGAAATTTACGAGATTACAGGCAAAAAAGGCGATAAATTGAATGAAATTATTGAACAACAAGAGAAAGTCCTTAATGATTATTGCTGGAACGAGGACAGGTTTATCCGCGCCGTTTCGGACGAGGGCTTGAAGATAGGCAACCGCGACGAAAGATGCGGCTCGCTATGGATAAATTCGCAAAGCTGGGCGGTTATATCGGGCTGTTCGGACGAGGAAAAATTGCGCAAATGTATGGAAACCACCGTTTCTACGCTCGATTGCGGCTACGGCTTACTTAAACTCTACCCGCCGCTTCAAAGAAATTACCCGTCAAAAGAACATGAACTTACCTTCGCGCAACCCGGCGTAAACGAGAACGGCGGCGTATTCTGTCATGCGAACACCTGGGCGATTATTGCCGAATGTATGCTCGGCAACAATAACGAGGCGTACAAGATTTATAAAGAGTTGATACCGCATAATATTATTAAGAAGTTTGGCGTGGAACGCTATAACGCCGAGCCGTATATTTATTCGTCAAATATTCGCGCGCCTATGGCGTTAGACGCAGGGCAAGCGGGAGTTTCCTGGCTTTCCGGTACGGCGTCCTGGATGATGATTGCTTTGGAAGAATATATTTTCGGCGTTAAGCCGTGTTATAACGGGCTTAAATTGCAACCGTGCATACCCGACGAATGGAAAAAAGCCGTTATTAAAAGGCGTTTCCGCGGTTGCGAATACACGATCGAAATAGACAACTCCGCAGGTTGCGGAAATTCCGTAAAAGAAATTTTAATAAACGGCAAAAAGTTTGACGGCGAATATATTTTATCTTCCGCCCCGACCGCTTCCGTTAAAGTTATTATGTGTAAAAAATAAATATAAAGTGAGGAAATATTATGATTAAAGAGTATCGTTTCAGAAACCTGGATTACATCATTTCATACCCCGACGGTTACGTTGAAGGCAAACGCTACCCGATAATTTTTCACACCCCCGGCGCAGGTGCGCGAGGCAGAGATTTAACGCTTATTGAAAAAGGGATCGCACTGTTGGACAGGCAAAACGAGGGCAACGAATACGTAAGCAAATGCCTTATTGTAATTCCGCAATGTTACGCGCAGAACTGGTTCGATATCTACGACGAACTCCGCGATTTGTGCGATTATATTTATAACGCTCCCTTTACCGACAAGCATAGGTTTTACGGCTCGGGCATAAGTATGGGCGGTTACGCTATTTACCAGCTGTTTATGACTTTTGCCGACAGGTTTGCGGCGGGCATCGTTTGTTGCGGCGGCGGAATGTACTGGAACGCCGAGCATATCAAAGATATTCCGCTCTGGATTTTCCACGGCATACAGGACGACGTTATTTTCGTGGAAGAAGCGATTCGTATGACCGAAAAATTACGCGGTTTCGGCGGAAAAGTCAAGCTTACCCTGTATGATAACTGCTGCCACGACAGTTGGACTCAAGCCTACGCCACGCCCGAACTCTATGAATGGCTGCTTTCTCAAAGCAGGTAACATATTAAGCGATTTAACGCAAGGAGCGGCAAATATGTTAAAATTATTTCCGAGAGTAATTCTCGCGAACAAAGCAACCGAACTTCATTTAAGCGGCGACGAACTTAAAGGCAGAACAAAGGTTACCGTGTACGTGCAATCCTTGGAAAAATACAACGTTCCGCACACGGATAAATATCGAATAGATGAAGATAATCGACTTATAGCCCTGGATATCGATGTTAATGGCGGCGAAGCGAAGTTTAACTTCACGCCGTTCGGCGAGCAACGTCATAGGGTTTATATCGACACGGGCGCACGTAAAGCATCGTTCGAGATTTATTCGCTTGAGGAGGATCTGTATAAACTCACACCCTTTAAAGGCGATACTCATCTGCACACCACCGAGTCGGACGGATTGTTTACCCCTATCGAAACCGTTTCCGTGTATTACGAGGCGGGTTTCGATTATATGGCTATAACCGACCACCACAAGTACGCGGGTTCGGCAAAAATGGCGGCGACTATGGACAAAATCGCTAAGCATTTCAAAGTCTACCCGGGCGAAGAAGTGCATAACCGAGGCATGGGGTATTTCCATATAATAAACTTGGGCGCAAGCGCGAGCGTGAACGAAATAATAAACGCAGACCCCGACGGAGTTTTTGAAAAAATCACTCAAAACGCCGCCGAAATCAAAAAGCAATACGCCCTGCCCGACTGTATAGACGAAAAAGAATTTGCTTTCCGCCTTTGGGTATCTCAAAAAATACGCGAATTCGGCGGACTGAGCGTTTTGTGCCACCCTTACTGGGACGCTTACGGCGAATACAACATGCAAACCCCCATGCTCGAATTTTTGCTTAAAAACGGAATTTTCGACGCGTTCGAGGTGGTTGACGACGACGATCACACGGGCAACGGCGTAAACCTGCAAACCGCGATTTATAACGAAATGCGCGCAGACGGAATAAAGGTGCCGATAGTTGGCTCGTCGGACTGTCACAGCGTGGTTTCCGACGTCTTCGATAAGTTTTTCACCTATGCCTTCTGCGAAAACGTAAACGACGTAAAGCAAGCGGTAAAAGATCTGAAAACAGTTGCGGTAGAACGCATAGGCAACGAATATCGCGTTTACGGTCCATTCAGACTCGTTAAATACACAAGGTTTTTATGCGATAATTTAGAACCCGAAATAAAGGCTATAAGAAAAGGCACGGCAAGCAAAATCGCCGAAGCGATAGCGAGTAAAAACGCCGAAATTATGACAAAAATAGAAGTCGCTTCGCAAGAATATAAACAAGCCTTTTTGGGATGTTAATCTAAAAATTTTATAGGTTTGTAAACTCGTTTAATATTGTAAACACTTTTTCTTCTGCTTTTGATAGTTACAATGGGTGGTTCACATTCTCCTGCCATAGTGACACCTGCCACCTGTCAGATAAAATAAACACTATGCCCTTGTAAGGCAATTTAAGTAAAATTTAGCGAGAGAGCCGTTTTGTCGACTCTCTCGTTTTGCTGTTCTCGGCTATTTTATCCGCCGTTTCTATTAGCCTTCGCGTTTTTTCTTAATAATAAGGAACATTGCCGCGCCGACGGCTACCATCATAGACACGATAAAAGCAATGATTAACCCGACGTTTACGGGCTTTTTAGCCTTTATGATTTCAAATTCATAAACGCTTTCATTGCCGCATTCGTCGGTAATCGTTACGGTATATTTGCCGAATTTCGTCAAAGTTTCGCCTATTTCGTATTCGATAGTTTCGTCGTTCAGTTTAACCGTTACGGTCGATTCTTCCGAGAGTTCCGAAAGAGTAACGCCGCCCGAAGTCTGCCCGCCGTTTTCAACGCCGGTTATGACGAGCGTGGGCGCAATCTTATCTATTTCAAACTCGACTTCACTCACGTTGCCCGCCTTATCTGCGGCAACGACTTTGTATTTGCCGCTTTCCGTGATTAAGGTTTCGGAAACGTAATCGCCTGCAAGTTCTCCGCCTTTATAGAGTTTAACGATCAAATCGTTTTCGGTAAAGCCAACGCTTACGTCGTCTTTTCCTTTGCTTCCGCGAGTAGTCCCCGAAACAGTCAATTCGGGCGCGATTGTGTCGATAACGAACTTATAGACCAACTTTTCGCCGTCGAAGTTTTCAAAAACGGTAACATATTCGCCGTCGTCTTTCAATTCATTGCCGCTGTTGTATTCGATAGTTTCTCCGTCCTTTGTAGCCGTAACAGCAACTTCATCATCCCATTCAACGGACACCGTTCCGTTCGTATATCCGCCGTTTTCCACAC
>CAKQXZ010000117.1 GCA_934292955.1 uncultured Clostridia bacterium | reverse complement strand
TGCAACCAAAAGCAAATATGCGCATATGAAAAAGGGTTGACTTCTAAGCGAAAACCTGCTTTGTTTTTTGGTAGGGCAAGACTGCAATAAGTGTAAGGCTGCAAAAAACGGCAATAAAAAAACAGACGGCTTTACATAGCTGTCTGCTTGCGATATTTAAGATTTTAGTTCAGTTGACCGAAACGCCGTCGGGGGTTATGACGAAAATATTGGTTTCTATTTCGCAAAGTCCGCCTTTAAGCGCATAGACCGCGCCGCAAAGCAGATCGATTACGCGCTGAGCGGTTTCCGATTTAAGGTTGTTAAGGTTTATAACCGCCTGTTTACCGACGGTAAGCAGATCTATAATTTCGCGCACGTCGTCGTATGACTTAGGGTAGTATACGTTAACGCCCGGTCTTCCCGAAAGGCTGCTGTCGGTATTCTGATTGAAATTAAGGTTGAGCCTTGACGTTGTTCCGGCTTGCGTACGTCTTTTATCGCCTTTTTGCGTTTTTTCCTGTTTATTGGCTTTAGCCGTGAAAAAATCAAACATTGTTATCTCCCGAATTGTAATGCCGCTTGCCGAACAGGTAACTCCCTATCCGCAGCATATTGCTACCGTATTTTACCGCGATCGGATAATCTGCGGACATGCCCATCGACAAAGTGTCGATCCGATCGTCTATCGATTTAAGTTTATCATATATCTCGCGCATTTGCAAGCATAATGAAGCGATTTTGCCGTTTGCGCCGTTTACGTCTGCGCCGATTGTCGGCGGTGTTTCGACCGCGGGCGTATCGCTTGTATCGGCGTTCATTTTGTTTACGTCGGGCAGAACGGTCATAATTCCCTTTACCGTTACGGCGGGCAGTTTTGATATATGCTCGTAGGCGTTAAAAATATCTTCGGGCATAAAACCGTTTTTTTGCGATTCTTTGCCTACGTTGACTTCTAAAAGTATATTCTGGTTAATTCCTTGTTTTTCGGCAAGTTCCGATATTTTTTCGGCAAGTTTAACGCTGTCGCACGATTGAATAAGGCAAACTTTGCCGATAATATACTTGACCTTGTTGGTCTGTAAATGCCCGATGAAGTGAAGATTGCAAGGCGGATAGGGGAATTTCTGAACGAACTCCTGCACCTTGTTTTCGCCAACGTCGGTAAGTCCCGAAGAAATTGCCGCGGCGATATCTTCCTGTGATATAGTTTTTGTCGCCCCGACGACGGTTACGGGTTCGCCGAAAGGGTTTGTTTTCGGCAAAGACCGCAAAAGGTCGGTAAAATACTGCTTTAACATACGAATCATTATAATCCGATATAAATTTTTTGTCAAAGTAAATTAAAAAATTTAACTCAATTTTAACTTCACGGGTTTATAATATAGAAAAAAGGAAAAGGACTCGTTTATAAGGCGCGTTGCCGCCCATTTGAAGTTTACGATTTGTTGCCGTTTATGTGCAACGATTTGTTAACGTAAAAGCGGCGGCAGACCTTAAAAACGAAAAAGGAGAATCGGATATGAAAAAGATCCTTATAAATATCGTGTGCGCGATAACGGTTATTGCGGCGGCGTTCTCTTTTACCGCTTGTACGACAAAAGCGAAATCTGCGTACGAAATCGCTGTTGACAATGGTTTTCGGGGGACCGAAGCGGAATGGCTTGAAAGTCTTAAAGGTTCCGACGGAAAAGACGGGCAGGACAGAATACTCACGATCGAAGAAATGTACGAAGCGGCAAAAAACGACGGATACACCGGCACGATGAACGACTTTATAAAAGACTACATCGGCGCGAATATCGTTCTTCCCGACGAAAAAACGGCTATAAACAAGGCGTTGTTCTCGGTTTGCGACGTTATCGTGACCTACACGACCAAAGATTCGCAGTCGATATTCGGCACGGTCAAGGGCGAAACCAAGTCGTCTGCCGGCGCGGGCGTCGTTTACTCGCTCGATAAAGAGCATGGCGACGCGCTTGTTATAACAAACTATCACGTCGTTTACAGTTCGGACAGCGTTAACGTCGACGGTATTTCGGACGATATCAATCTGTATTTTTACGGCTACGAATATACGAGCGGCGTTAGTTATGCCGTTCCCGCAACCTATGTCGGCGGCAGCATGACTTACGATATAGCCGTCCTTAAAGTGGAAGATTCAGATCTTCTTAAAAAATCCGACGTTCGCGCCGTAGAAGTCAACCCGAGCGATCGCACCGTCGTAGGTTCTGCCGCTATCGCAGTAGGCAATCCCGAAGGCACGGGAATAGCCGCAAGTTCGGGCATCGTGAGCGTAGATTCTGAATATATCACGATGACTGCCGCGGACGATAAAACGAGTATAAATTATCGCTGTATAAGAGTTGACTGCGCAATTAACCCCGGTAACTCGGGCGGCGGACTGTTCGACGGTTTCGGCAGACTTATCGGTATAGTAAACGCCAAGGTTGTTTCGGATAACGTAGATAACATAGGGTACGCCATTCCCGCGTCGCTTGCGACCAAGGTGGCGGATAATATAATAAGGAATGCGGAAAACGGCAGTTCGGGCGTAAAAACCGCAAGGCTCGGCATTACGATAAAAACGGGCGCAAGCAAGGCTGTTTACGACAGTAAGACCGCAACCGCCAAAATCACCGAAGACGTTATCGTTCAGGAAGTTACGGGCGATACGGTCAAAGGTTCTATCGAAGCAGGCGACGTAGTTGTGTCTATCGCTAAAAATGACGGCGAAGCCAAGCAGATCGAACGCAGATACGACCTTACCGATTTTATGCTTACGACTTTCGAAGGCGATAAAATCACCCTTATCGTAAGGCGCAACGTTTCGGGTTCAAGCAAAGAGTTAACTTTTAACTTTACGCTCAAAGCAAGTAATTTCGTTTCTGTTAAATAATTGAATTTTATATAAAGACGCCGTTCGGAGCATGTTCTTCGGACGGCGTTTTTTGTAATCTGTTATTTGCTTTGCTGATTTTGAAGATTGTGAACCTTTTTTGCTTTTGGAATAGTCGTATCAGAGCAGGATAAACTCGTAACCCACACAGGTAATTAAACTAATTTTTTACATTCCTTGTTTAGTGTAATTGTTAGTTAAAAAGCTAAAATGTATCGATTAACCCTAAAAAATAATCGGCAGATACGTTAAACGCCGTTGACATTTGCTGCAATGTGTCGTATCCCGGCTTTGCTTTACCTTTAAGCCATTCGCTGACCTGACTTTGTTTTACGCCGATTTTTTGCGCAAATTGCCCCTGTGTCAAATTATTTTCTTTCAAAAACTCAGACAAAATTTCCGGAAATGTTTTCAGTACCATACTAAAAATTATATAGAATATTCTATTTTTTACTTGACATATAGAAAATTCTATGTTAAAAATTTTGTTAAGCGAAAAAGTGTCCGCGATTATTAAATCAAAATTCAAAAAATGAATGTTTTTGTGAAAAGGGAGTGAAAGATTTCGCATATGAACTTTATATTTCACAAGTGGGCTTTTTTTGTCCACTGCAACATGGTATAATAGAAGTAGGTGGGTGAAAATGAAACGCATTTCTAAAAAGACAATTATTCTGTACATCTTAAAGATTTTATATTGCTATACGTCGGAAAAATATGCCGTAACGCAGACGGAAATTGCTGAATTTCTGAACGCTTCGGGAATTACATGCGATAGAAAGACCGTAGGGCGTAATATCGGATATATGATCAATATCGGCTTGCCTATTTGCAAAAGTCATAAAAAAGAACGCGGATATTATTACGATATAAATAAAGATAATTTCTTCGTAAGAAAAAATGCAGCCGAAAACGGGATTTTGTATTCCGAAAAGTATAATTGCGACTGATTTCGGTATTTAATGATAATGATTGGAATCCCTATAAAAAATTTAAGGAAGGTGTAAAATGGTAAATTTGGTAGGGCAACAGATTCTGTGCAACAAAGACGGATGTGTTTATACGGTCGAAACGCAATACGACGATAAGGTTGTTTTGAGCAACGGACGTACATATCAGTATTATGCAATGTTTGAAAAAGGCTTTTCTTTGTTGGATAAACAAAAACAAACCGAAGTGAATGAAGATATCGAATGCTACAAAAAAGCAATACTTGACGCAAAACAACGGCTTGCCGAGTTGGAAACGATTCAAAAAATGCTTTACGGTAAAGTTTTCGGGCGAAATATTTCATACGAATATGCAACAGATATGGCTTTGAATAATAAACTCGAGTATATGAAAATTTATGGCACAAAAGCGTTTGATATTTACACAAAGGCATGTGACTGTCTCGGGTTTGATCGCAGTAAAAGAAATTCGTTTGCTCTTCAAAAATTGTTGTATGCTCAAAATGCTACTAAAGAAGGGTATAGCGTTCTCATGTTACCGAACAGTGACCTGAACGGGCAGACTAACGGTCAATGGGTAAATATAATAAATAGGGGCGAAATATTGCAATACACAATAGATCCGAATAACCTTGAAAGTATGCAACGGGATACCCGCGTGACATTTGTCAAACAGAAAAACGGCGAATATGTTTTTGTCGGAGTATATAAACTTGTAGATCCCAAGCTCAATTATCCCGCAAAGGGCATACTTAAGGAAACATTCAAATTGATTTCCAAGAATTATCCGATTGAACGTTGATATAAACTTTAACAATTCACAAGAAAAGAGTCGTTCGCGTTATTTACGGAATGCGCGATTACGCGACAATATTGTAAGGAACAATAGAATTCATTTATATATTTCACATAGCATAGCACGTTAAAACTTGAAAAATAAGGATTTTTATGCTATAATATATTTAACAATATCAGTATAGAGATACCGAAACGTCAAGATGGACAGAAAGAAAACAGGTGAAATCAACAATATCAAAAGGGGAAAAATGTTTGAAACAGCAAAGGCGATACAGGGTTTGCCGTTTTATGAATATCTTACAAATGAGCAAAAGGAA
>CAKQXZ010000116.1 GCA_934292955.1 uncultured Clostridia bacterium | reverse complement strand
GCAACGCCGACTTTTTTGTTGAGCTTGCTTACGTTAACGGACATTTTAACCGAAAGAACTTGATTCAGAACCGAGTCGGCTTTGATTTTTTCTTCGGTGACCATTCTGTCGCCCGAAACGAAATCGGAAACGGCAATTTCGGAAATGTTTTTCTGCGTAAGGAATTCGGTTTTGCTGAATACTTTGTCGGTATTTGCGCCCGATCCGTCGCTGTCACGCCATGCGGTTCCGGTAAAGTTTACTCTGCAAGCGTCCGATCCGCCGCCGTATACGTTAAAATTATCGATAATAACGGGAGCATCGTTCCAGTAGTTCATACCGAACCAGTATTCGGTATCGGTCGTTACCTGCGGGAAAAAGCCTTTGGCATAAACGTCTTCGCAAACGTCGGAAAGAGTGCCGTCGGCGTTAAGGTTGGTTCTGCTTGCGTACAGAACGCCGTCGGAATAGATTTCGAATTTAAGTCTGTAACCGTTGGGAACTTTCTCGGTCGTCGGCAGAAGCCCTATCCAGCAGTTATAACCCGCTTGAGCGGAATCACCCGAAGCAGGTTCGGTACATTCGCGATCGTTATAATACCCGCCCGTGCCGTTATCGACAGCATTCTTAAAATCAGCCGCGTTTATAATTTCAAATCCCGTACCGGGGGTAATTGCTAAATCGACAAAAGTCTGCTGCATTCCCGCGCCAAACCAGGGACGCATAGCAAAATGACTCATTTCGAGAATATCGAATTCAAGCGTTGCGGGTGCGTCTGCGGTGATTTTTACAGGCTTCCACGGGCAAAGCCAGCCGGCACCCCACGCAACGGGATTAAGTTCGGCTACGTCGCCCTTGATTTTGCTTTTGAACGTCGTAGAAGCGGTATCGCCTTTATACGTCCAGTCAACTTCGTTGAAAACGCCCGAATTGCTGTAAAGCGGCACTTCGGTCTTTCTGATTGCTGCAAAAGCAACCGTGGCTGTAGTTGATAAACCTATGGCAAAGGCTGAAACCAAAGCCAAAAACTTTATCGTTCTTTTCATTTTTTTCCTCCTTTATAGTGCGTTTGCACTTAATTTAAAATTCATACGACGGGAAGACTTTATCGACAATATAGCGAGTTGCAAGCACAATAGGCGTGCCTACGACGGCAACGATCATTCCGACCGTCGCCGCTCCCGATAAATCGTGAGAGTTTCCCTTTACCGTTTCGGTTATATAGAACATTATCGTTCCCGTTTTATGCTCGCCGCCCGTTATAAGTTTTACCTGTAAAAAGAATGTGAAAATAACGGTTGTACCCATCATGAAAAGGGTTGCCAGAGTGGTCCCTATAAGCGGAACGGTTATCGAAACGAGTTCCCTGTAAAAACCTACGCCGTCGAGTTTGCCCGCTTCGATAATTTCTTCGGGAATACGCTGCATTGCCGAACACAACAGAATGAAGTTTCCGCCGAGCCCGCTCCATATGCAATACCCGACTATAAGCCCCGTACCCGACGCGCGCGTCGCCATCCAGCCGTCTTCGGGAATAAGCCGCCCGAGTCCCAACGCTTCGAGTATGGGATTGACTATTCCTATCTGCGGATTGAACAGAAAGCAGTACACCATTACCATAACGACCATGGAAACTATGCACGGAAGATAGAATACCACTCTGAAAAACTTGTGCAGAAATATCTTTTTATACAGGAAATAAGTGAGAACGACCGATAGCGGAACTATAATGAAATCGTTCAGCGCGAAGTACAAAAGAGAGTTTGCTATGCATGCGGGAAAATCGCTGTAAGACCGAAAAGATTCGTTAAAAAACCTGACGTAGTTGGTAAACGGATTCTCCCAGAACACATATGCGCCGTCCGTATTTTTGTGCTGAAATGACAAAAACACGGTATTCAGATTGAGATAAACGGAAAACACGAGAAAATGCACGACGGGAACTGCAAGCATAACGATTATGAAAATCGCGTTGTGCCACTTCTTGCTTAATCCCCTGTTTTTCCGTAAAGTCGTCTGCATTGTAGACATTATCGTTCCCCTTAAGAGATTTCGGACATCCAGTTATTCCAGCTTGCTTTCGCTTCCTGATATTGCATTCTTATATAGCGGCTCGGAGTATAACCGTCTTTATCGGGCCCGTTGACAAGACCGATATAAGGATTGCCCGTATACCACGGCTGAACATAATTTTTTACATACAGCGGGCTTTTGGACGACGGGAAATAATAAACCGATT
This sequence comes from uncultured Clostridia bacterium, assembly GCA_934292955.1. Next base: position 2,887 of record CAKQXZ010000116.1, on the reverse strand, counting down.
CGCCCCTTATTCTGAAACAGTCCTGAACGAAGTCGGAAAGCCCGGAAACCGTTTCGCCGTAATCGCATTCGAAAGGTCTGGGAGAACCCGTGTATTTTGCAAACAGACAAAGCATTTCGTCTTTCGCCGTGAACGCAAGGAATTTCTTTGCGCCGTCTTTTTCGGGTGCAGCCTTAGGAATAAACATGTAATCGGGAACCGCGCCGTAGTTTACTTTGATATAATTGCCGTTTTCGTCTTTCTGCGCGGATTCGATGCTCGGGAACGGCATCATACGCATTTTTGCAGACGACGTTTTAAGGTCGTCTATCATTTCGCGCTCAAGCCAACTGCCGTTGATAGTCATTGCAGCCTGACCGTTAAGGAATGCGAGTTGCGCTTCGGTATGGCTTAAACTCATGGAGCCTTTAAGCGAATAACTTGCGTCGGGACCGAAAACTTCGGTGAACGCTTCGAGTGCCTGCAGTTTACCGCTGCCCGGCTGCTGATTATAATTGTAAACTTCTACCGATTCGAACCGATAGAACTCTTTTAAGCCGTCTACGCCCGAAGCCTGCAACCAGTACGTCATGCCCATAAAATCAAAGTAACCTTTGATTTTACCGGGATAAACGAACGGCGCGACTTTATTGTTCGTATCGGTCTTTATCTTTTTGCACAGGGCGATAAGTTCTTCGTTTGTAGTGGGAATGCTCCACCCGTATTTTTCGAAAAGCGCTTCGTTATAGACTATACCGGTGATGGTCTGCGCCCAAGGAAAGACGTATTTCCCGTATTCTCCGCCGTTAAGCGCGGTGCAATAATCCTGCCAGGACGGATCCATTTTTTCGTATATGGTTTTGCCGCTTTCGCCGTCGGGTTTCTGATTGTAAACGTCGGAAAGTTCTTCCATCCAGTCGTTAAGCGCGTAACTCTGCCAGAGCGAACCCAAAGGCATATAAATATCGGGAAGCCCGTAGCCGGTAGAAAGTTGCGTGGACACAAGTTCGGTAAGCCCCGGGTCGCCGTCGAGGTAAATCCAGTATTCGGGATTTTCCTTTACGAAATGCGAACCGATTACTTTCAGCCAGTCGCTGCCGTAACCCGTATCGGCAAAGGCGATTTTAATACGCTTTTTGCCGTCTTTGCTATCGCCGAAATAAACTTCTTTCCCGTTTTCGGAAATAGTTACACCTTCGGCTATATCGCCTGTTTCGATATTGCCGCCGCTTGAATCGTCGTCACGTCTGCGACACGCCGACGCGCCTATGCAGACAGTCAATGCCAATAGCAAACAAAAAAGTTTTTTTAACATAATTATTTTCTCCCGTAAGTATTATTCTGTAAACCTGCCGCAGGGATTTTATTTGTAATCCCCGATCGACGGTTTTTTATTTTAACGGTATTACAAAATATCCCGCACCGCTCGGCAGATCGAGCGTTAATTTGCCGTTTTTACAGTCAACCACCGTCTGAACGCCGTTTTTAACGACTATCGCGCGGGTACAATCGTTGAAAGTAAACTCGGCTTTATCCGAAATACCCGCACTCGGTTCGGCAAAGTTAACGACCATAAAGCCATCGCGGTTGTTTTTATCCTTAAATACGCCCATAAGCGTATCCTGTTCAACCTTGACAGACTTTATTCTGTCGTGCGATTTGATTGCGGTGTCGAGAAGATAGTTAAAATTCTTATTTTCTCCGCCGTTATCGTTTTTGCTGCCGATCAAAGGCATTGCGCCCTGCCAATCGAAATTGAAATAGATATTTTCAAGACCTTTTATTTCGAGATTCGCCGTTTTAACGTAATCGTACGCAGGCGACAAACTACCGTCGCGATCGACGCACGCAACGCCGAAACGGGTTGCTCCGTCGTAAGGCGGCGGGCTCCAATAGCAAAACCATTGAATGCCGGTTCCGCCCATAGCGAGAAAACTGTAAACCTGAAAAGTCGCGTCCGCACTGCTTTCGAGCGCGCGGTTACTCGAGCCGTACTGCATGCTTTGCAAAAACGTCCACATATCCTTTTCGGGCGCAGCCTGCTTTACGAGTTTCATGTTGAAAAGAAAGTTTTCTATAATCTGATTTCCATTTTTGTTCGAAATAAGCGGATAATGGTCGTAAGAAACGTAATCGGTGCCGATTTGATTTACAAATTCGTGGATATACGCTTTATAATCGGAACCTATCGCAGACGGAGAAGCCACTACAGGCAGAAGATTCATGTAAAATATTTTATCTTTACCGAAAACTTTATCGAATCTTTGCTTTGCAACCGAATAATTCTTGATTTCGCCTAAAGCGGGTTCATCCCTTACCTTGAGCCCGGCAAAGGAAGAATAGGCCGTAAATTTAGCCGATATCGTTCTTAAATTCCGCTCGACTTCTTCTTCTGAAAGCGTTGTATTCGTAAGGTAAGCGTTGATTTCGTCGTTCTGGATATACTGCTTTATTCCGTACTTTTCGGCGGCGGCGAGTGCTCGTAAATTGTAGGCGTCGCTCTTTTCCGCATACCCGCCTTCGGCATGGGTAAAGCCCGCTTCCTTTATAAACTTATACTGCTTATCGAACTCTTCGTCGGTAAGCCGCCTTGTCGAGCCCGGAACGACGTTTCCTTCGGAAGTATAAGACTTTACCGAATCCGGAACGCCTATCCACATTCCGATGTAAAACTGCTTATCGCTCGTATATACGGGAACTTCTTCGCCGTAGGTTACAGATGAATCATTACCGTGGCACGAAACCGCGCAGAATACGGTGATAAAACATAATAAAACGATTAAAAATCTCTTCACTGTTTACTCCTTATCAAGTTCTATGGTTTTTCCGGTAATACGCGATTTTTCGGCTGCGTAAACGAGCAGATGACTGTTTATGGATTCGTTTATGCCCGTATAACTGATTGAAG
>CAKQXZ010000115.1 GCA_934292955.1 uncultured Clostridia bacterium | reverse complement strand
AAAATGATTACTGAAACTCCCGCGAAAATCGCAAAAATCAATGCGGGCAGTATTGAAAAAGGCAAAAGAGCCGATATTATCGTATTTGACGACGATATAAACGTCGAAGCAACTTTTGTTGTCGGACAAAAAATTGATTCAATACAAATTCAGGAGATAAAAAAATGGAAAAATTAAATCTTGCAATAATAGGACAAGGAAGAAGCGGTCGCGATATACACGGTTCGTTTTATCGTTCGGAGCGAAACTTGTATTACAAGGTAAAATATGTAATAGATTTCGACGAGGGCCGTCGCAAAAAAGCCGAGATATTATTTCCGGGTTGCGAAACTTTTTCCGATTATAAGGAATTATTTGATAAAAAAGACGTGGATCTTGTTGTAAATGCTTCTTATTCGGAAATGCACTTTGCCATTACAAAAGATTTGTTAATGCACGGAAAACACGTTTTGACCGAAAAGCCGTTTGCCCGCAATCAATTTGAGTGCGAAGAACTTATAAAAACAGCCTGTGATAACAACGTAAAACTAATAGTGTTTCACAATACTCAACCCGCGCCTTTCTATGTTCACGCGCTCGACGTTATAAAAAGCGGAATATTGGGAGACGTCAAACAAATAAGTATAAGATATAACGGGTTTTCTCGCAGATGGGATTGGCAAACGTTGCAAAAGAAGATGGGAGGCAGCGCATATAACACAGGTCCTCATCCTATCGCTATGGGGCTGGGCTTTTTAGATTTCGACGAAAACTTTAAAGTGGTTTATTCAAAATTAGACACTGCGCTCACAAGCGGAGACGCGGAGGACTACGTTAAAATATTGCTTACAGCTCCCAAAAAACCGCTTGTCGATATCGAAATAAACTCTACCGACGCATTCAGCAATTATACAATCAAAATTCAAGGCTCGCGCGGCACGTTCAAAAACACGCCGGAAAGTTACACGATGAAATATTATAAAGACAGCGAAAACGAAAGTCATGCCGTCGTCGATACTTTTTTGGAAGATGAAAACGGAAATCCGGTTTATTGCAGAGAAAAACTTAACGTTCACGAAGAAAGCGGGAATTATCAAGGGACGGCATTTGACGTCGGCACTGCGGCTATTTATGAAAACGCTTATTTTGCTATAACCGAAAACGCCGAACTCGCAATGCCTTCAGAGCATGCGGCTATGGTTATAAACGTAATCGAAACGGTGCATGCCGAGAATCCGCTTCCCCTCGAATTTCTATAATCGAATTGCATAGCCTTATTGCGGTAAATAAAATATGTTTTCGATTTAAACAGTGCGACCAAGTCGTTTTTTGTTGACATAGCGAAAAATATTGTATAACATTAAACGCGTAGCAGATTTAAAGCAAGTCGCGATGAGTACGCATACGAAAGATTTTTGATAAACGGTAAATATTTATGGACGGAAATTACGGAAAATTCAGCAAAAAACCGGGCGGTTACAGAATAGAAAAGTTACCCGAAGCGGGCAATTATGAGTACATCTATAAAAACGATGAAATATTAGTTAAAGTCGACCAGTACGGAATAATAACGGCGCAGATAAATCCTCCTGTAGGCGAAGCTGTTTTCAAACGTGAAGAACGTGAAGTCGGCTCGCCGGTTAAAGTTTATTTTTCGGACGGAGAAAGCGTGTTCAACAATTTTGACGTGCTCCGCGCCGATAAGTTGACGATTGACTTTTTGCCCGAAAAATCGACCTATAGGCTGACTTTTGGCAAAACCGAAGTGGTAACCGAACTGTTCGTAACCGAAAAAAATAAACGGTTTGTAATGAATGTTACGGTTAAAAACCTCGGAGAACAAGTAAAAGAATATTCAATTTTAAAGTGTGCTTTTCCGTACCTTAATGAACTTTTAATGGCTCCGTGGGATAAGCCGGAATGGTACACGAGAACGGAATATTTAAAAGATAAAAATGCATTTTTAACCACGAAATACAGCGTTGCAGGCAAAAAGGAAGAAAGAAGATATCTGACGATTGTTTCAAACGATGAAACTGATAACAGAGAATTGAGTCTTGAACGTCTTACTGCCTTAACCAAAAATTTCAGCGTTATACCGGATAAAATCGGCGGAGTAACCGAAGATACGCTTTATGCGTTTAAACAATGCGTTTCAACTCTTGCAACGGTCAATCTTAAAGGTGGCGAAAGTTATTCGTTCACGCAGGTATTTGCCGTAACCGATGACGAAAAAAAAATAGCAGAAAATATAGAAACATCTGTAAAATACTTCGATTCAACGGTTCAAAAAGCCGAAGAAGAAAAGCTGGCTGAAAAACACGCTGAATTATTCTCGGTGAGAACGGTTAAGACGGGCGATCCCGATTTTGATAGTTTCGTAAACGGATTTTTGCCGCTCGAAATGTACTGGGTGTCTTCGCTCGATCGCGGCTGGCCTACGGGAATGCGCGGCGTAAGAGACGCGGCGAACGATTTTGAGGGCATGCTTTGTTATGATAAACAAATGTGCAAAGGCGTAATCGAAAATATTTTCTCTAAGCAACGTAGCGACGGTTGGTATCCTCGTCAGGTTCCGTTCGGCACCGGCACGAAATTCGATTTAAGAGAGTTTGTAGATTCGGCATGTTTCTTTACCGAATACGTTTACGACTATCTTGCATACACGGGCGATTATTCCATTTTAGAAAACAAGTATGGTTATTACGATTGCGAAACGCAGGAAAGCGGCTTAACGCACCTTAAAAAAAGTATGGACTATCTTTTATCGGATGACGCTTTGGGTGTGCATGGTCTTGTAAAAATGCGCGGCGGCGATTGGCTCGACTGTCTGAGCGGAGCAGGCAAAAAGGGCAGAGGCGAAAGCGTAATGGTGTCTTGCCAGCTCGTAATGTGTCTTAAATATCTGGTTGAAATATTAAATAAAGTCGGACGGGTAAACGAAGTAGAAAAATACGAAAAAGCCGGCTATAGGTTGAAAAACGCCATAAACAAAGCCGCATTTAACGGTAGATTTTATAATGCCGTATATACCGATAACGATACATGGCTGTTCTCCGAAAAAGATGAGGACAGCGAAGAAAGGGTATATGTTCCGACTAATGCTTATGCGGTTATAAGCGGAGTGGCAAGCGGTAAAGAAAACGAAATCTTTAATGAAATCGCAAAGTTAAAAACTTCTGACGGATACAAGCTTTTCTCAAAGCCGCTCGGCGGAAAGTTCATAGACGGAATAGGTAAAATGGGCACGGGCGACTTTCAGCCGTACTTTGCCGAAAACGGAAGCGTATACAATCACGGCTCGCAGTGCTTTTTAATAAGAGCGCTTGCAAAGGCGGGAAGATATGAAGAAATATCCGACGTGTTAGGTTATGCGCTGCCGCTTTATGCAGACAAACACTCACCTGAAAAAACTTGTTCCGCACCGTATGCAATTACAAACTGTTATCATCTGGTACCGTCGTTTTACGGCAGATCGGGTTTTTCGTTTTTAACGGGTAGCGTGGCAATGATAGAGCGCGCAGTCTATTCGTGGGTTTTCGGTCTTAACTTTGCGTTGAATAATATCGTCATAACCCCATGCGTACCGAAAGAATACGCGAATGCGGAAATAACCACGCCGTTTAACGGTCACAATTTAACGATAAAATACGTCGGTTACGGCGCGCAGATCGAAATTGCCGAAATCAGCGGCAAGGCGTTCGATATATCCGCCGAAGGACGTTCGGTGTTGATTGATAAAGCATTGATTATCGATGATTTGACTATCATCATAAAACTCAAATGAATAAAATATTATAGAAATAATGTAAAAAGCCGATTAAAATCAACTATGCGGAATATGCCTATGCGGAATATATAAGGATGATTATTTTTGAATGGTAGAGTTACACAACAGCAACAACGAAAGGCAATGAAATATGGGAACATTGATATATCTACAATTTCTTCCTAATGTCGATAAGCAATTTAATGTGTAATTTTGCTTGATAAATCTGATTTCATTTGGTATCATAGCAAGCGAAAAACAGAGTGTCGTTTGGCGTTAAATTTTTTGAAAACGGCTATGAAAACTGGTATTGTTTTTGGTATTATTTTAGTTTGAAAATTATTTTGAAATCTAAAATTTACCGAAAAACCGAAAGAAATTAGCAGTTTTAGACGAAATACATTACTCAAAACGCCCTAAAATGTGCAATAATTGCCTATTTTAATAGAATTTTGAGAATTTTTCAAAACTCCTAAGGGTTAGTTATGGGTTGGAATACCAAAAATGACGAATGCAGTTTTGCATCCGTCATTTTTTTGTAGTCTTTCATGAATTCGTCCTTGGTTCGTCAATACGGCAAAGCCGTATTCTTGCCGAGGGGCTCCCGCTTGCGGAAAACGGCAAATTCCCGTCGGATGAAACGACTTGTAGTCATTTTTTCGAGATTTTGTTTAACTGGTGTTTAACGCGAAAACCACCTTTTCTTGCGTATCGGGAATAAAGTGGCTGTTAACTTCGAGCGTTACCATCGAATCACTATGCCCTATGCCGGATAAGAATAAAACGAACCGTGGTCTGACGGCGAGTTTTTGACTAATACATCGTTACGCTCGCGGCTTATACGTCAAGTATTAACCCGTTCGCGTGCCTTGTCTTAAAGTAAGATGAGATGAAAGATTTTATGTTCGAAGTAAGGCAAACGGAAAAGTCGTCCCCGTCAACGGTGGAAAGTCGCTGAAAACTATGAGTTAATCGACTTATACGGCGATATTTGCTACTTATTCCTTGATCGTTCCGGCGTTTTCCGATTGATTCTTTTGCCGAAAATGAAGATATACAAATCGTAAACGTTTATTCCGACAAGGCGCGGACGGGAACGAACGCCGCCCTGCTTTTCAAAAATTCTGAATTGAACCGCCGTATGCCGAACGGCGCGCACGGTGGAGCGAGAGGGGGATTTATTTCCGCGTACTCGATTATAACTGCAAATCGGCGAGATATCAATCCGATTTGAAGTGGAATTCCTTCGGCGTAAGCCCCGTTTTTTTCTTGAAATAGTTAGAAAAGGACGCGGTGTCGTAAAAATTGAGCGTTTCCGCCACGATGCTGGTGGGCGTGTCCGCGATGAGCATGGTTTTTGCCCGCTCTATTTTTTTATCCATAATATATTGCTTCACGGAAACGCCGAACGTCGCCTTGAAAAGATTTGAAAAATA
>CAKQXZ010000114.1 GCA_934292955.1 uncultured Clostridia bacterium | reverse complement strand
CCTGTTCGGAAAAAGAAAGCCTTTTTCTGCACATATCTTCAACGATACCGAAAAAATTTTCGGCGTGATCGCCTATTCTTTCAAGGTCGTTTAAGACGTGGAAATATGAACCGATAACAGTTTCGTCGCTTTGCTCAACATCAACCGACAACTTGATAAGAAAGTCGGTCAGCGCGGTGTTTGTAAAGTCGATTATATCTTCGTTTTTATGAATTTGCTCGCCATCGTCAGTGCTTTTCGTTTCTTCGGCGTAAAAAGACAGACCTATATTCTTTTCTACGAGGCTCATCATATATTCGATTTCTTTTTTGACCTGCATTAAAGCGACCGGGGGCATCGAAAGCAGACGATCGTCGACATATTTGAGCGTGAACGTTTCCTTTTTCTCCGTTTTATCTTTAATGACAAAACAAGAAAACTTCACTAATTGTTTTACAAACGGAAGAAGCAGACAAGTAGTCGTTACGTTGAATATTACATGGAATACGGATATACGCATCTGAAGAGCCATCGTGCCGTCGCCCGGGAACATCGCCGTAAGGATATCTACGACCTGCTGACGGAATATCCAGATTATTATAGTAAACAAGACTGTTCCTATTATGTTAAACGTGAAGTGTATGAGCGCTACTCTTTTTGAATTTGAATTCGCCCCGATCGACGCGAGCAATGCGGTTACGCATGTGCCTATATTTGCGCCGAGTACGATAAACAGAGCGAGATCCAAAGGTAAAACGTTACTTCCGACCATTGTTATTACAACGCCCGTCGCGGCGGACGAACTTTGTATCAATGCGGTAAATATCATGCCGACAACTATAAGGAGCAACGGAAAATCGATTACGCCGAATATATTTTTGAATAAATCTTTAACGAGCGGATTACCGAACGCCTGTTCGCTGCTCATTACGTTCAGTCCGACGAAAATCAGACCTAAACCGCAAAAAAGACTGCCTGCTATTTTAACTTTTTCTCGCTTTGTAAAACCCATCAATACGCCTATGAACGCAAGCAGATACATAAACATATTGAAATAATCGTTTTTAAGAGCAACGAGAACGCCCGTTATCGTTGTGCCGATATTCGCTCCCATGATTATCGGTGTTGCCTGCATTAGCGTCATAACGCCCGCATTTACAAGACCGATTACCATAACCGAAGTTGCCGACGAACTTTGAATAATCGCAGTAACTCCCGCGCCTATCCCCACGCCCGAAAAACGATTGTTGCTTATTTTTTCAAGCAAACTTTTCATTCCGTTTCCCGCACACTTTTCCAGAGCGTCGCCCATAAAGTTCATTCCCACGATGAATACGCCGACGCCCGCAAGCAGCCAGATCAGACTTTGAATTAACTGCAGAATTTCCTGCGATGCCATATTTTTATCTCCTGTAAATTAACGAAAACTCTGTTTAATCGAGCCTGTTTATAAGATCGATTTTAAGCGTATAAAATAATTTCAAAACACCTTTAATATAACAAAAAAAAGAGATTTTTTCAACCGCATAACCGCCCGAAAAGTCCATTTATCACTAATTTACCGAAAAATTACAATTACTTTACATAAACTTTACAATCAAAAACCGACTTGCAGAATATTCTGTAATTCGGCTACTTTTACAATATAAAAACGACCGAAAATCGCAGATATGCCGATTTATACAAAAGAAAAGCCCGAATCGTACTCCATACAACTCGGACAAAAATTGCTTATCTTTAGCCTCACCTAAGACGTTATCGCTTACAAAGTCTTTCTTCTAAAACCAAAATATTGTCGCCATCAACGCGATATTTTAAGCCACTCGCCGTAACGGCAAATTCGGTTATTATTTTATTAAGATTTCTTCTCCTGCCGGCACTTTAATATCTTTTCCGTAAAAGTTGAGATATACGTCTTTTGCGGAAGGATTTTTTATCATGCTGTTTCCCACAGAGTATTCAAGCCGCTCAAAAGCTTGCACATAATCGAAAATTTCTCCGTTTACAGCGTACCACACGTCGTCTATTCCGCCGATCTTTTTTACAAATCTTTCGATTACATACCAGTTATTGTTGTCGTTAAATTCATATCGCCAATATGTTTAAGATTCTTTGCTATTGTAAGTCGTTTTCATCTTAGCATATTATGTTGTTATCTTTGCTTTCGGCAAATTCTTTGCATATACGGACTTGAGCCTCTATACTTTGCTCGTTTTGACTTTGAGAACCGAATATGGCGCAGATAACCCATTTACCCATTGTTTTTCCTCCGAGAAGAGATTTATTTTTTTCGGCAAAACAATCAATCGGAAAATGGCGGAACAGCCAGGGAATAAGTAGAAAATATTGCCGTATAAGTCGATTAACTAATATTTTTCAGCGATATTTTATACCCTTGACGGGACCGACTTTTTCCGATAGCATAACGCCGAAAAATAAAATCGAAAGTATGTTATATTAAAACGTTTCGGGCTTTTCAAGCAAATCCTCAACGTTACAACCAAGCGCACGGGATAATTTATACAGTGTCTGAGCCTGCGCTTTGTCTATATCGTTTACGCGTTGTTCGTAAAGTTGAATGGAACGCAAATTAACTCCCGAAAGTTTCGCAAGCTCTGATTGCGAAATTTGTCTGCTTTCACGAATCTTACGAAGTTTAGTTTCTGTAACGAACTCGTTGTAACGCCTGTCCATCGATTCGTTGAAACGGCTTATATCCATTTCGTGAAAGGTAGGATACATAGCAATAATCGTGCTCAACGGAATACGCTCGAAAATGTCCTTAAAGCGTTTAGCCGAAGCCCATTGATATTGTGCCAAAGCCCAACCCGCCCAATATTCGGGAGTGCGTCCTTCCGAAAACGTAGAAGCGGGCATTCTTTCTCCCGGGTAAACGTTGCTCAGAATGTCTCTTACGAGTTCTTCGCCCGATTTACCCGAAATGACAGCCGGATTTCCGCGTTCGAATTGCGTAGATATGTCTGACCGCACGAAAAGTTTTGCAAACCAATCGGGTTCGAGTTTGCACACGTTTATTGCATAATCGAAAGCGTTCGCCAAGTTTTTTATAGCGTCATTCAAGTACAATTCGTTGTATGCGCGGATCGTCATTTTTCATTTCCTCTCTTAGAATATCCATAACGAAAATATCGTCGCGGTAAGAGCGACTTTTTTTAATTTCTTTCTGGTAAGTAGTTCTTGCCGTTGTATCTCTCGACAAAAATTTAGGATAACATACTTCTTTATCCACAGGTTCGGCGTTTACAAATTCTATTTGCTTAAAGGCTCGTTCGGAAATAAGTACGGTTTGCGCACCGAGTTTACCGAGTTTTAATGCTTGGTTAAGACTTCTAAGCGGCAAAGCGTTGCCTACAAAAGATTGAGCATATGAAAAGTAAGAATCGTCTGCACGATACCCTATAACGACGTCGTAACCGTTCAAATCCACCGAATAATGTTCGATTATATAATTTCTTGCGTCGATTGCAATTTCGTCCTGCAAGGTAAATATACGATTTTTAAGCAATAATGCAATCCAATTCAATACGCTGTGTTTTCCGTCAAGGAGATTCAACACGTTTAATCCGTCGGTATTGAAATTGTATTCATTTACGAAACCGTCTTTATTTTCCTTACACGCCCACTCTCTCGCCATTTCAAGAACTTCGGTGCAGTAAAAACCTTGTCCGTAATCGTTATGCGGCTTGCCGAGAGAATAATCGGGCGTTTTTATAATATGGTCTGTGCCGTGCAGTAATTTAACGATAGGCATAAACAGAAATCTCCTTTATTTTTAGTTTACGCCATAATTATATCATTGCAACGATAGTTTGTCAAGCGGGTTGTATAATGCTATCGTTAAATTTATTGTCGAATTATAACCATTAATTTAGTTGCCTGGTTTTCTTAATCGAAGATCAGGCTTTTTTTATTAAAAAATTTTTTTTCAATGTGCAAGAAAGTTGCACCTTTAAGAACTAAAATGCACATAAACTCAAAACTGAAATTAATGAAATTTTTTTTGAAGTCGCAAAAAAGTTGCGAGTTTGTCTTTTAGAATAAGTACAAAAGTTTTTGCTATTCGCAAAAGGCTTTGAGCAAGGAAAAAATATCATTCAAACTTACAAAAACAAACGGGGGACGATTAAATGAACGAACAATACCAAAAAGTCGCGTACATAGGGCTTAGAAAAAAAGACGGAAGTTACGCCGTCAATATTCCGCTGTATGTAAAACTCGACGAGGTAGACAAAAAGGACATGGACGAGTCCAGAGAGGAAATTATACATAAGGTTACGGAAATTATGATGCGCAGGTATGAAAAGCAACTTGTCGAAATCATGAATTCCAAACGACCACCGCCAACGTAAACGAAGTAGTATTTTCATCCAATCGTTTGCTGTTGGTTTAATAAAAAAATACCCTTGCGTGTACGCAAGGAAAGGAGGAAAAAATGTTTTATCCAAAATGCAAAGTATACAACGACGGTTCGCATTATATTGCGTTGCCGCATACAACCCGACCGGGATTAAGGAAACGCCCTAAACCGCCGAAGAAGTGATCACCGTAGCAGAGAAAATCGACGGTAAAACTCACATCGTAAACAAAGAAGATGATGCTCCAAATAACGAAAAGTCAGCCTATAAGTCGATAAACGACACAAATCAGGTGCGATTACTCACAAAGAAAGAACTGTTCGACAAACTTTACGAAGAATGTAAAGACAAGCGCAAACGCGAAAAGATTTCGTTTATAATAAGCCGTATGGCACAGTATTTCAAGACTGAAAAAGAAGCCCGTGTTTTCGTAGAAATCAATATCGAACGCAAGCAAAGAAATTTAATTTGTCGCAAAGTAAGACTCTATCGCAAAGCGCGTTTACAGCCTTGGAACTATTTTTGCACAAGCACACGCACCGGTGCCAAAATTTAATTTTACAAATCAAAAAGCAACAGCATTAATGTCATTAATACGGCAATTCATTACTGTCATTATTGAAAAAATTGCTTATCTCAACACTGAACGATTAAATTATGAGAAAAGCATGTCCGTTTCGATTTTTATTTATCGAATAGTTCTTTTATACACTCGGAGAATACTTTTTGCTCGGATTTTCTATAAATAAGTCGGTGCTCGCCTATTCCTAAAGAAAAAGTTGTTTTGCCGTTATCGTCCACCGATACTAAGCCTTTTTCGCTCAAAGAAAACATACCGTCGAATTTTCCGCTTGCAAACATCAGTGCCATAATATCC
>CAKQXZ010000113.1 GCA_934292955.1 uncultured Clostridia bacterium | reverse complement strand
GCAATCGGTCAGATTGATGAAAACTTGATTGCGGACGCATTTGAAGAAAAAACGATTGCGTCCGCAAAAAGAGAAATTCGGTTAAAACAAAAAAGGATTGTGCAACGGATTGCGGCGTTGGCGGCATGCGTCGTTCTGGCATTGTGTGTCGGCGTGATAACTCCTTTTGCGATCGGAAATATCGAAGCCGGAACGGTGACAATGGAAATCAACCCCGGAGTTGAGTACGTTATTGCCCGTAACGGAAACGTAAAGGCGGTACGTTTTCTTAACGACGACGCCGAAGAATTGTTGGAAGAAATCGAGTTGAAAGGACAAAGTCTTAAATCCGCCCTTTCCATTACCGTTGCCGCATATAAGGCAGCAGGTCTTATGGAAAGCAACGATACCGTATTGATTTCGTTCGACAAAAAATTAAGCGGCGACGAAAAACTGAAAGAATCTGTCTCCGAAGTCGTGAGAGAGGCTCTTGAAAAAACCAAGTCCGTTCATACCGTGGTTTACGCTGCCGCGACGGACAACGACGAAACGGCAGCCATTGCGAAAAAATACGGCGTATCGCAAGGCAAAGCGCAACTTATCGCCGACGCAAAGAAAAACAGCAGCATGTCCGAAGAAGAGATTGCAAATCTGCCCCTTGACGAACTTGTCGGTCTACAAAAAGACGTTAACTCAACCGTTATCGACTCCGAATATATCGGTATACTCAAAGCGAAAGCAATTGCATTGAACGACTCGGGTTGCGCGGCAAGAGTTGAATTTACCGAGGCAAGGCTTATTAACAAAGGAGTTAAATATCCTTACTATCGTCTTGTATTCAACGACAAGCGCACGCAATGGACTTACCTCGTAAACGCGGTAACCGGCGATATTCTCGAAAAGAACGAAGTCGCGCTGTTTATATCTTTGGAAGAAGCGAAAGACGTTGCCCTGAAAGATGCGGGAATTAAAGATAAACCCGAAGTGAAAGTCGTGTTTACCAAAGAAGAATTGAGCCGCAATTCCGGTCGTCCGTGCTGGATTCTGGAGTTTTACACGGCGGAATTTCAATATTTTTATAAAATCGATGCAAAAACGGGAGAGATAATCTTTTTCGACTATCATATCGATATAAGCAAAGGAAATCGCATTGAACGACGCGGAGATTACAGATGAGAATGAAGCGACGTTTATAAAAGAAAAGTAATCGATAAATTGCAAGATAAAAGGCGTGGCACGATGCCACGCCTGACTATGTGCATTCCACGCTTACTGAATGCGGAAAGACTGTTAAAAACAGGGTAAAATCAATAGCCGTATTTTTTGCGTTTTGTTACAAGGAACGTTACGCCGAGCATAAGGGATAAAACTTCCGCAATAACTATCGAAAGCCATATTCCGTCAACGCCCATAATCAGCGGCAGAAGGAACACGGTTATTAACTGACAGAAAAGTGTTCTGAACGCCGAAACGATTGCCGAGATCAGACCGTTGCCGAGTGCCGTAAAGAAGGACGAAATATACATATTCAGCCCCATAAAAATAAAACAAACGGAGAAAATTCGCATCGCCCGTGCGCTGAAAGCGAGTAATTCTGCGTTGTAACCGACGAAGATAGCCGTAAGCGGCGTTGCAAGCGCGACAGAAAGAAAGGTCATTACGACGCCCGTCGAAAGGGTTACTATAACGCTCTTTTTCAGCACGTTTTTAAGTTCGTCGCGGTTATCTGCGCCGTAGTTATAGCCGACAATAGGCGCGGTGCCTATCGAATAACCTATAAAGACGGCTGCGAATATGAAACTTGCATACATTATGATGCCGTATGCGGTTACGCCGTCTTGTCCTTTATAATCCATAAGTTGTTTATTATAGACCATACTGACGATCGAAGCCGAAACGTTACTCAAAAACTCGCTCGAGCCGTTTGTGATGGTTTTTATAATGTATTTCGCTTTGAAATCGGGTTTGCGGAATTTAAGCAGGCTGGTTTTATTCTGCAGAAAATAGAACACGGGGATAATCGAACCCACAGCCTGACTGATTATCGTAGCCCATGCCGCGCCTTCAACGCCGAACTTGAAAAATGCTACGAAAAGCGCGTCTAAAATCATATTCGTAACGCCCGCAAAAACGGTCACCAAAAAGCCAAGATGCGGACGTTCCGCAACGATGAAGAAGTTCTGAAACAAGTTCTGAGTCATAAAGGCGATTTCGCCGATCAGAATTATGCGCCCGTAGTTGACTGCGTACGCTTCCATTTCGGGAGTCGCGCCGAGAAGTTTTACAATCGGTTCTATAAAAATCAGCGCAATGAGCGAAACGACAAGCGCAACGATAGCGTTAACTATTACTATTGCGGTAAAAATCGAACGCGCTTTATCTTTATCGCCTTCGCCCAGCGTTTTTGAAACGATTGCCGAACCGCCCGCGCCGAACATAAAACCGATTGCGCCGATCGCCATTGTAACAGGTATTATCAGATTAACGGCAGAAAACGCCGTGTCGTTTACGCAGTTGGATATAAACAGCCCGTCGACAATGCTGTATATCGATGTGAATACCATCATCAGAATGGGCGAAATAACAGCTTTGAACAGTTTTTTATATGTAAAATGATCGGATAATCTGACCGCAGTCATAATACCATCTCCTTTGCATGTTCTTGGAAACTAAGAATTTTGCCCACGAAACCATTATGAATTTACTTATTTTCGACTGTTAAGGAAAGGTGTTTTAGGAGCAGTGTGTCGATTGTACTATAATAAAAATTTAATGTCAAAAAAAAGACGGCGATTTTTAAGAAAAAGTCTTGAAATAAAAACGAAAATAGTATACAATATCGTATGAGTTAATGAGCAATAGCACAAGACTCGAAATATTCTGTTTCGAACGAGAATTTAAGCCTTTTCGGCATCTGAAGAATAAGCGAGAAAATCGGTTACGTCAAACGGAATTTCGATAATTGCTATGTAATGCTATTTATAACATGATTTGATGAAAGAGGGTGAAGAATGAAAAAATATGTAATCGCGCTTGACGAAGGAACAACTTCGACACGCGCAGTGCTGTATGATATAAAACTTAAAAAAATAGTCAAAGTCAAATCGTTTCAGATAAAACAGTTTTATCCCAAGCCGTCGTATGTGGAGGAGTCTGCGTCGGAAATATATTCGGCGTCGCTCGGCGCGCTTGTTGAAATAATAGACGAAACAGGGGCGGATCTTATTGCGGGCATAGGCATTACCAATCAGCGCGAAACGGTTATCGCATGGTCTAAGAGCAACGGAAAACCGCTTTATAACGCGATTATCTGGCAGTGCAGGCGCACGGCGGAATATTGCGATCTGTTAGAAAAGGATTATTTCGAAATCATAAAAAACAAAACGGGGCTTAAAATCGATCCGTATTTTTCGGCGAGCAAAATGCGCTGGCTTATGGAAAACGTGACCGAAGTTCAAGAAGCCGCAAAAAATAACGATTTGTGTTTAGGAACGGTAGAAACCTTTCTTGCGTATAAACTTACGGGCGGAAAAAGTTTTGTTACCGATTACACAAACGCGTCGCGCACGATGTTGTTCAATATAAAGACTATGCAATGGGACGATGAACTGCTCGGATTGTTCGGCATAAAGCGCGAATTTCTGCCCGAAGTCGTTTCACCCGATTCTGTCGTCGGCGAGTTTAATTGCGAAGGTATAAAAATTCCTATTGCGGGGCTTGCGGGCGATCAGCAGGCGGCGGCAATCGGTCAGGGCTGTTTTATGCCGGGCTCTGTTAAGATTACATACGGAACGGGAATGTTCATGCTGGCAAACATCGGTAAAGCATTCAAAACGAGCGAACACGGTCTGCTTACCACGCTCGGTTACGCCAAAAAGCCTGTGTATATGTTCGAAGGCAGCGTGTTCAATGCGGGCAGTGCAATTCAGTGGCTGCGCGACGGACTTGACTTTTTCAAAAAATCGGCGCAGAGCGAAAAACTCGCGTTGTCGGTTAAAGATAACGGCGGTGTTTACGTTGTTCCCGCATTCACGGGGCTTGGCGCGCCGTACTGGGTGAGCAGCGCGACGGGCTTGATTACCGGTATTACGCGCGGAACGACCAAAGGGCATATTACCCGCGCCGTTTTAGAAGCGATGGCGTACTCGGCAAGAGATCTGTGTGATGTTATGAGCGGAGACGGAGGCGTTAAACTAACCGAACTAAGGGTTGACGGCGGCGCGTCGCAGAACGATTTTCTTATGCAGTTTCAGGCGGACGTTTCGGGTTATGTAGTCGACCGACCTATCGAACGCGAAAGTACCGCTCTAGGTGCGGTTTATCTGTGTATGATCGCGTTAAAAATCGCCGCGATAGACGATATAGAAAATATGCGGCTTACCGAAAGGAAGTTTGAGCCGACCGACAACAGACAAATTTACGAAGAATATTATTCCGAATGGAAAAAGGCAGTGGAAAGGTGTATTTATGACAAGAAATGAGTTTTATGCAAACGACGGAAAGAGAATTTCCTATCTTAAATGGGACGACGTTGAAAATCCCATAGGTGTTATTCAGGTATCGCACGGAATGGTCGAGCATGCGGGCAGATACGATCTGTTTGCGCGTGAGATGAACAAAAAAGGCTTTATCGTGGTTGCCGACGACCACCGCGCGCACGGCGTTACCGATAAAGATCATCTGGGTTACAGCGAAGGCGATATCTGGGAAAAAACGCTTGAAGATATCAATAAACTTTTTGAAATAGTAAGGGCGGAATATCGTATGCCGGTGATTCTTGTCGGGCATAGTTACGGTTCGTTTTTAACTCAAGCATATATTCGCAGATATTACGGGCATGCGGGCGCGGTAATCGGCGGCAGTAATTATCTTGCGGGACCTACCGTGTTTTTCGGTCGTCTCGTCGCACTGTGGTGCAAAAAGTTCAAGGGCGCGGACAAACCTGCGTATCTGCTTAAAGAAAAATCTTTTGACGCATACGATAAAAAACTCGGAAACGGGTCGTTTATTTCGTCGATTCCCGAAGAATGCGAACGTTATAAACAAGACGAGTTCTGCAATTTTATATGCAGTAATAATTTTTACGCTTCGTTCTTTAACGGCGCAAGAAAGTTGTATGACAAAAACGGCAGTTCACTTAAAGGCTTTCCTGTTTTATTGCTTGCCGGCGAAGACGACCCCGTGGGCGACATGGGTAAGGGCGTTAAAAAACTTGAAAAGTGGTATAAAGATCACGGTGCGGACGTTTCTTGCGTTCTGTATAAAGGCGTACGTCATGAGTTCCTTAACGACACTTCGAGAGAAGACGCTTTCAACAGAATTGCCGACTTTGCGCTTAAATGCGTAGAAGCGAGAAAACACTGAAACGACATATTA
>CAKQXZ010000112.1 GCA_934292955.1 uncultured Clostridia bacterium | reverse complement strand
ACATAACCGCTGCGGGCACGGACGAAGATACCGTATTTGCCGCTCGTTCGATGGGTGCCATTAATTCGGGTGCGCAGACGACTCCCGAATTCGGTTTCCACGGCGTATTCGACGGCAGGGGATATACTGTCAAAGGCTTCAGATTTGCTCTCGGCGGAATATTCGGCGACGTAGGCAAAAATGCGCAAATCAGAAACGTTGCTTTCGAAGATTGTGTTGCGGATAACGTAAATTATTCCGCAGGCGATACGCGAGTAGACGGTATAGGCGTACTCGGCGTAAATGCAAACGGTTCTTATGTAATCGAAAACGTATACGTCGAAGTATCGGCAAACAGCCCCAACGGCGGCGGTTTGTTCGGTCGCAGCATGCGCGACGGCACTATTAAAAATACCGTTGTCCGCTATAATAAAACGGGCGGCTGGAATAACGGCGCGCTTTCGGGCTGGGGCGTTTATACGAAAAACACGCTGCTTACCAATGTGTATATAATTCACGAAGGTAAGTCGGACAGAGTCCTCGGCAACGTTGCGGCAGGTACAGCCATATCGTTCAAAGCCGGTACTCAGTTCATTGAGGTTGCCGCAACCGAAGACGCAAAGGCTGTAAACTACAGCGGACTTGACGAAAGTATATGGCAGGTGACAGCGGGAGAAATTCCCGTATTCAAGACTGCCGTTTCGTCTGAAATGACAGATTAAACAAATAAACAACCGATATGCACGGCGCATTTGCGCCGTGCATTGTCGGGAAAAGGTGATAAATGATTCGCTTATGCGCTTTTTCAGACGAAGCGGCAAAAGACCTTAAAGGGCAGATTTCCGCTTTACACAGAAACAATATACATTATACCGAACTGCGCGGAATTGACGGAAAAAACGTTTCCGATTTTACCGAGCGCGAAGCAAAAGAGTATGCGGCAATTCTCAGAAGCGAGAATATAGCGGTCTGGTCGATAGGATCGCCCGTGGGCAAAGTTGACGTTAACGTAGATTTCGAAGAATATATCGACAAAGTTAAAAGGATTTTTCATTCGGCGAACATATTTGAAGCCGATAAAGTACGCGTTTTCAGTTTTTTTAACGCGCATGACCAGAAAGACAGAGTGATCGGGTATATGAATCGTATAACCGGTTGCGCGCGGCAATTCGGACTTACCGTTTGCCATGAAAACGAAAAAGATATTTACGGCGATACGGTGCAAAGAGTTAAGGAATTACTCGATAACGTAGACGGACTAGAAAGCGTATTCGACCCCGCAAATTTTATTCAGACGGGCGAAAAAGCCGATTACGCGCTCGATGTATTGCATTCTTGTACGAAATATTTTCATATAAAAGACGTAATAGAAAAAACGGGCGAACTTGTGCCTGCGGGCTTTGGCGACGGGGATATAAACAAGTTAATCGCTTTGATAAATTCGGATAAAGTGCTGACGGTCGAGCCGCATCTTGCGCTGTTCGACGGTTATGCCGATATAGATAATACGCAGATGAAAAACAAATTTCTGTATAAAAACAATTCCCAGGCGTTCGACGCCGCGGTCGGTGCACTTAAAACTTTGCTCGAGAAAAATAATTATAAAGAAATCAAGGGAGATTTTATAAAATCATGAAAATAGGGTTGAACCTTTTTTCCGTGTACAATCTTATACAGACCGAAGACGACCTTTTGAAGACGGTCGGTATATTAAGAGACATGGGGTATTCTTATTTTCAATACTCCGGCGCGGCGTTCGACGCAGACAGAATAAAGCGCGTTAAAGATGCATCCGGCGCGAGTTTTACGCTTACGCATGCTCCTATGGAAAGAATTCTGGGCGATACCGATAATCTTATGAAAGACCATGAGAAGTTCGGTTGTCGCAATATCGGGCTGGGTTGTCTTCCGCACGAAACGTTCTGCGACGAATATAAGGCGAAAAAGACGATAAACGAACTCGAAGTGATTGCAAAAAAAATGAACGAGCGCGGCTTTAAGTTTTTCTATCACAATCATTTTGCCGAATTTATGAAGTTTAACGGACAGACTTTGTTTGACTACATCATAGAAAGTGCGCCGCATGTCAATTTTACTCTCGATACATACTGGCTTCAGTACGGCGGCATGAACGTCAACGAAGTTATAGAAAAACTTAACGGCAGAATAGATTGCGTTCATCTTAAAGATTATAAAATTATTCACTACATAAAAGACGGAAAACTCGATTTTAAGCCTGTTTTCGCACCGCTCGGCGACGGCGTTCTTGATTTTAAGACGATTGTTAAAAAGATGATGGCAAGCGGCACAAAATACTTTTTTGTCGAGCAGGATAACGCGCCGGTGTTCGAAAACGAACTCGAACTTATTAAACAGAGTGCCGATTATGCGGCAAATGAACTATAAAAGGAATCGTAAACTATGGAAAAAGTGCGTTTCGGGATAATAGGGCTCGGCAATCAGGGCTCGAGTTATGTTATTAATTTATTCGATCGGAACAAAATCGTAAACGGGGTAGTTTCCGCGTTGTGCGATATCAGTAAAAAAAAGATCGACTATATCAAATCTATAACCGTAAACAAGGATATAACATATTTTACCGATTACAAAGAAATGCTTGACAGCGGGCTCTGCGACGCAGTTTTGGTTGAAGTTCCGCACTATCAGCATGTGGAAATCGTTAAAGAATGCCTTAAGCGCGATATAAACGTTATTTGCGAAAAACCTGCGGGCGTATACGTCGGGCAGGTGCGAGAAATGAACGAAGCGGCTGAAAACAGTAAAGCGTTGTTTGCCATGATGTTCAATCAGCGTACGAATTGCGTTTACAGAAAAATGCGCGAACTTATTGCAAAAAATAAAATCGGCGAACTTCAGCGCGTTAACTGGATAATTACCGACTGGTACCGCACTCAGTATTATTACGACGCGGGCGATTGGCGCGCTACATGGGCGGGCGAAGGCGGAGGCGTTCTTATAAATCAGTGTCCGCATCAACTCGACCTTATTCAATGGATAGTCGGGCAACAACCGCAAACGGTCCGCGCTTTCTGCAAGTACGGCAAGTGGCACGATATAGAAGTAGAAGACGAAGTAACGGCCTATCTCGAATATAAAAACGGCGCGACGGGCGTGTTTATAACGACAACGGGCGAAACCCCGGGAACAAACAGATTCGAAGTTTCCGGCACGATGGGCAAACTTTTGTGCGAGAACGACAAACTCTGGTGGTATAAAAACGACGCTGACGGACAGGAATTTTCAAAAGAAGCGAAATCTATGTTCGACCGTCCGAAATGCAAAAAGGTGCGCGTTAAAACCGACGGTGAAAACCCGCAGCACGCCGGCATAATCAATAACTTTATTAACGCATTGCTCGGCAAAGAAAAACTTTTTGTGGACGGAACCGAAGGCATACAGGGCGTTGAACTTATGAACGCGATCGAGTATTCAGGCTGGCACAACGGCGCGGAAACGCCTTTGAATATGGACGAAAAAGTCTATCTTGCAGAACTTGAAAAACACAAAGCAAAATCGAGATATAAATGTGCGGCGGGCGACTGCGTTGTGGAAAATACGGCAAAAACTTACGGAGAACAAAAATGAAATCGGCAATAATCGGTCTTGGCGTCATCGGAACGGTGCATGCGCAGGTGCTTACAAGTCAGAAAAAAGAAATAGTTGCCGTCTGCGATACAGACGAAAGCCGCTTTTCGGTTTATGCCGAACTGCCGCACTATACCGATTATAAAAAAATGCTCGACGAAATCCGTCCCGACGTGGTGCATATCTGTACGCCGCATTATCTGCATGCCGAAATGATAATAGAATCGCTTAAGCGGAATATCAACGTATTTTGCGAAAAACCGATGTGCATAAAAAAGGAAGATATCGCAAAAATACTGAAAGCGGAAGCGGAAAGCAGTGCGCAACTCGGCGTTTGCTTGCAGAACCGCTACAATGCGGCGAATATTTTCGTTAAAGATTATCTTAAAAACAAACATATACGCGACGCGGCGGGCTTTGTAGTCTGGCATAGAGATAAAGAATATTACAATTCTGCGCCGTGGCGCGGAAAACGCGATACGGAAGGCGGCGGGGTGCTTATTAATCAGGCACTGCACACTCTTGACCTGTTGCAATGGTTTATCGGCGAGCCCGATTACGTTACGGCGGCGGTTTCCAATTTAACGCTTGCGGACGATATAGAAGTGGAAGATACCGTAAGCGCGGTTTTCGGTGGTAAAAAAAAATTTACGTTTTTTGCCACGAACGGCGGGGCTGTCGGCATACCCGTAGAAATTACAGTGCTTACCGACAATGATTATATCAAACTTTTAACGTCCGAAGTGATAATCAACGATAAGCCGATCTCTTTCGACAAAGACGAGCGCATTTACGGAAAATATTGTTACGGTACGGGGCATGAGCGTATAATCGATGATTTTTATCGTTGTGTGCAAAACGGCGAAAAGTTCGCAATAGACGGAACCGAAGGCGGTAAAGTATTAAAACTCATTTTCGGAGTGTACGAAAGCAACGGAAAAAAGGTAAAAATAGAATAAAACGGCATAAAAAAAGAGAACGAAAAATTCTCTTTTTTTTATGCCGTTTCGGGCAACGATTGCCGATGTTTATAACGTAAAAATACGTTTATGCATGCGTGTTTGTCGTTACATTCGTTTAAGAATTTCCTGCTTTTTGGCTTTGAATTCTTCTTCGGTGATAATGCCTTCGCGTTTTAACTGCTGTAGTTCGCGGAGCATTTCCACGTTGTCTATTCTGCCTTTTTTGTTTATTACGGTAACGGATAGTTTTGCCGCTTCTTCACGCCATATCCGGCACTTTTCGTTAAGTTTTTTGAAGATTATGCCGTTCTGGAATAGTATCAGAAGTATAGCTGCGATTATTATAAAAAGACTGCTCCATTGTGAAGGCGAAAGTACTCCGCCAAGGCTTCCGCGATCGTCGCCGCGAAGAAATTCTATAAGGAATCTGAACGTGCCGTAGGCGAAGAAATAAATAGAAATATTATATTTTTTCGTCTTCTTATAAGAAACGAGCATTACTATAAACAGCGCAAGTTCGAAAATGGCTTCGAACAGTTGAGTGGGGTAAACGGGAAGACTGTTTCCGTCTGCCCCGGGGTACTGTTTTGCGGCAGAACTGCCTTCCGGAAAGACTACGCCGAGAAAAGCGAACGCGTCACCCGCAGCAACGGGGCGCCCGTAACAGCAACCGCCGAAAAAGCAACCGAGCCGGCCGAAAAAATGCCCGAGAACTATCCCCGGAACCATAAGCGAAAAAATATAAACGGCGTTTCCTTTTGCCTTTGGAACGAGAAAATGAATGCCCAGAACCATTGCGGGGAAAGAACCAAGTACGCCACCCAGCCAGGTGATACTGCCGAAACTGA
>CAKQXZ010000111.1 GCA_934292955.1 uncultured Clostridia bacterium | reverse complement strand
CTTTAAGCACCGTCGTTTTTATCATATAAAAATTTATTTTTTTCTGAGTTGCGACGGGGAGCAGCCTTTTCTGTTTTTGATCAGGGAAATAAGACCCCGTACGTCGGAAAAGCCGACTTCGTTTGCTATTGCGGTTACGGATAAATTGGTATTTTTAAGCAAACTTAAGGCTTCGTTTAACCTAAGTTCGTTCTGATATTCCTTAGGCGTAAACCCCGTGAGAGAATGAAACTGCCGGATAAAGTAAAATTTGTCGGTATAAGCCATGGAAGAAAGGGTATCGAGCGTTATTTTTTCTTTATAATGTTCCATTACATATTTGATTGCGTCGGTAATGCCGGTGTGTCCGTCGCTGATGTCGCATTGTTGCAAAAGTTCGGTTAAAACGTTGTATATAAGCGACGAAATCATATATCTGTTTTCGTTTCCCGATTGTATCATGTCTGTGATTTTTTGTGCCGCTTCGGCAAGCGACGGCGGAGTAAAACCAGTCATTACATAGCCGAACTTCGATTGAAAACTGTCATAAAATCCCTTGACTTCGGGCCCGTATAAATACATGAAATTCGTTTCGTAGGGTATATCGCCGCCGTTTTCGACGGTGTGCGCGACTTCCTGCGAGAAAAACAGCGTGTCGCCGGCATGCGCTTTATACGTTTTGTTTTTGGTTTTCAGAACCACTTCGCCTTTAAGTACTCCGTACAGTCCGTAAGAATTGTAACCCGCTCTTGAAACGGAGTGAGTTAACCCGCCGATTATATACCCCGATTGCACCACGTCGTATAACAGCGGGTGGCGATAATAATTATCGGGGCGAATGGCTAAAGTAGTGCCGGAAAGCAGTTCTACCGTTCTTTTTGTTGTTTTCATTTTTCCTTTATTACCTGTAATTGTGTTTAAGTTTGCAATTTTATGTATTGAAACGAAAAAAAGAGTTTGATATAATTCAAGTATATTAGACATATCGGATTATGTCAACAACAAAACGATATTTTATGAAATTGAATTATAAGGAGAGAAAAATGAAAAAGATATCGCTTTTTATTCTTTTGAGCGTTTTATCGTTGTGTCTGTTCGCTTGCGAAATTTTGGACGAAATCGATCCGCTCGACGGGTTTCAGGTAACTGCCGTTGCGGGCGTTGAAATAAAGGACGATTGCGTAACGCTTACAAAGTCGCAGTACGACGCGCTTGTTTTATCGCCAGAGGAAAACTGCGATTACACGCTTTCAGACGGAGTGACGGCGCAAATTACGGTAAACGAAAATCAAATTGTTTTTGATTTGACGGCGCCCGACGGAAGTACGGATAAGTACATAGTTACGTTAAACGTATTGTCAAATCTTGCCGAAATCGACGTTTCTAAAGTAAAAAACAAGCAAGTAATCAACGGCGAAATAACGCTTAGCGAAAGCGAATACGCCGAATTTCTGAATTTGGAAAATTATGAAAACGAGTGCAAGTATCAATCGTCGGTCGGTTCGACTGTTGAAATAGAGTTTGACAGGCAGATTCACGCGCTTAAATTCAACGTTTTATCTCAGGATAAGACCAAAACAAACGAAGTTAAAGTAAAAATAAACGTTGCGCTGCCTTTCGGAAAGCATTCTATTACGGGTGGCGGCGATAAAGCGAGCGCGGTTTACGATTATGAAAATCTTCATTACCTGCTTGACGGCGCGGCAACGGTCACGGACGAAAACGGGGCAAACTTAAGCGGCAGTTACGCTTTTTCGGCTCGGATATATCCGCAATCGCTCGCGAAGGGTAAGGAAGTGGTCTTTTCGGCGGTTTATGCAAACAATTATCAGATTCGTTTTGTGTTAAGGGGCGTTGACGAAAATCATTACCTTATTTTCTCGGATTACAAAGACAGATCGGATTTTCTTAATTATAAAGAGCATATTTCTTCGACATCA
This sequence comes from uncultured Clostridia bacterium, assembly GCA_934292955.1. Next base: position 3,743 of record CAKQXZ010000111.1, on the reverse strand, counting down.
TATGACGAAGAACATGGCGTAGAAATGGGCGTAATAGTAGCCGACGGCAGTATGGCAATGACCGTAGACGGCAACGTTGTTTACAGAAGAACTCTTCCCGGACTTACCTATACCGAAATGTATTTATACACTTACGACTGCGTTGCGCAAATGGAAAATCTGCAGATCGTATCCGACGAAGAGCAGGCGAAACTCATGTATGAAAACGCGCTTGTAAACTATAAAGACAAACTGACCGGCGTTTCATTGATAAACACTTCCGAAAACGTAAACGAGTTTATCGAAAACTATGACGGGAGCGTGTACGTTTCGGGTAAAAATTCAAGTAAAAGGGTAATGGGCGCGCTTTATCAGAACGGAGTTCCCGTAGGCGGCTACGAATATGCCGTTTCGGGGCGGTTAAGCATAACCGACACAAAGACTTCGGGTAAAAACGCGAGTAAAATCGAACTGCAGATTGCTAAAAACGTGAAAAATTTCGTAAAAGTTCAACTTTTCCGTTTCCCCACGAACAACAGTATTTTCGCTTATCCCACGGTGAACGGCAAGGCATTAAAAGACGTGACCTGCGAAAAAAATACCATGCCGAAGGGCACGGAATACAAAACCGATTATATATTCGTTTACAGCGGACAAGATATAAAGGTGTATTTTAAGGACGGAGATTATTTACCCGATTATAAACTTGTATACAGCCAGGAAGCAAATTGGGGTTATACGATGTTTATAATAGCAATGCGGCAGTATTGCAACGTAACTTTCGATAATTTCCGGACGTATTACGGCGATGATTTCGACGCGCTTGTAAATTCGCTTGAAAGTTGCCCCGCGGAAGTTGAGTTTTCTGCCGAAAAAGACGTGTTAACGAACGACGGGTGCTTTGATAATGGCAATACGGGTACTTATTATAAATCGGAAAGCTCGTATGATAAAGCGTTTGCTTATGTTAAGGACGGCAATGCGATAAGCGGCGAATACTGGCTTATTGCGGGCAGAATGCAATTCGGAGAATATGCCGCGTGGACGCAGGGAGAACTGTGCGCTTATGCCGACGAAACTCACGCCGTAAGGTATGTGTTCGAATATACCGGGTCGGCTTATCAGGTTTTTCATGAAATCAAAAACGGCACCGATTATTGGACGGGTTATACGTTGCTCGTAAGACCGCAGATAAAAAACGCCGCGACCATGAACTTTACGGTAGTAAATTACGGCGGCAAAACGTCGTTGCTTATAGACGGTTACGTTCATCATACCGTTGAATTCGAATTTTTGAAAAACGCCGCGGCAACGGTCGGCGGCAAGGGCGGCACTATGATTTTGAAAAATCTTACGGCAAGCACAAATAACGAATATGTGCAGAATTTTGTTTCGGCTATGGAAGAATATACTTACGTTTCGCCTTATGAAACAAGAATTAACAGTCTTGCGGAGCAATATAAATCGGCTGAAAAAGGCGGAGTGCTTATAATGGGTTCGAGTACCATGGACTATTGGAAAGACTGGCAAACGGATATAGGCGGCAGACTCGGCTACAACGTCGGTATCGGCGGAACAATCGTCGAAGATTGGCTTTTTGCTTACGACAAACTTGTTAAACCGTTTGAACCGTCTGTAATTCTGGTGTTTTTGGGCGGCAACAATATCAATAATATGGGGCATACAGGTGAGTACGCCGCAAGTTTAATGGTCAAGTTATTGGATAAAATGCACGCAGATTTTCCCGACGCCGAAATCTATTATATTTATTCTATGGCTGTTCCCAGTTGCTATAAAGGCGGCAAATTCAACTATGAATACGGTCGCTTTATAGACGAAATGAAACAAATCGTGTCAGGTACCGAGTGGCTTAACGGAATAGACACGTTTGATAAACTCACTAAAGACGGCGAAGCGAGAAAAGAGTATTACAGAGAAGACGGAATACACCTAAACGACGTCGGTTACGACGTGTTTGCCGAAATAATCAACGACGCCGTTTTCAATAAATAAGTTTACTGCAACCGATTTTACTTTAATAGCAAACAAAACGGATACGACCTTTGGCGCGTATCCGTTTTATTTTGTCGTTAGGGGTAGAACGGGATTTTTTATAAAATGTGCGTTCAAAAAACTCGATAGCGGTTGAAAAATCGGGGAATGTGTGCTATAATCTACGAAACGCAGGGCGGGAAAACCGAAAAGCGATAATATCCGCGCGGCGGGGTTCATGATTTTTGCGTATTGACAAGTATTTAATTATGTGATATCATTGTTGTGGGAAAAAATAAGCCGCAATGCGTAAGAATTGTCCACTTAAAAATCGTGGGGGGGGTATCATGTATTATTGTGAAAGATGCAAGCTGTTGAATAAAGATGCTATTTGCGAAAAGTGCGGAAAATCGCATCTTCCGCAAGTGCAACCGGACGACATTTGTTTTGTTGTTAAACTGTGGCTTAATTATGCGGAAATGTATGAAGAAGCATTGAAATCGAAAAACATTCCTGTATTTTTGGTTCCTTGCGGGTTTTCGGTTCGCATGAGATCGAGCGACGACAGGAATATCTACGTTCCGTATGAGTTTTATAATGAAGCGATTGACGTTTACAAATGTATTTTTTCACGCAAAGACGATGAACCCGATGAAAACGAGAATTCGGAGCAAGACGGACGCGTTTGACGGCGAAACAACCGACGATGACGCAATGACCGAAGACTATAACGCAATAACCGACGACGGCGACGAAAATTGATATGACGGCAGGGTGTTTTTAATGAAAAGCAAAAGACAGCAGAAACTGTATGAACATTATAAAAGTGTGTTCGGGGGAGAGCCGAGTTTCAGCCTGAAACTTAAAAAGGACGTTTTGCCCGCCGATATGAAGCCGATAACGACCTATGTTTTTGAGCCGACGGACGAAATGCCGTTTTGGAAACTTTGCACGATCGGCGCGAGCGATTATCTGATGCCCGAACGCGATATAGGTTGGGGCAGAAAGGCGAACCGCAGAAATGAGTATGTAATGTTTTTGTCGCCTGAAACGGAAGTAAGCGAATCGGCAACCGAGTGGCTGTTTTTGAATTCTTTATTATGGGCGACCGCAGAATATGCGTTCAACGAAAAAGATAATATCACCGTTTCCGACACTATAGATATGAGCATAAAAGACAAATATTGCGGCGTTGTGCTGCTTTTGCCCGAAATAATGAAGTCGCCGAAAATAGTTAAGTGCTATGTTTCCGAGCATAAATACATAAGCGTTTTTCAGGTTATGCCGATAACAAGAGCGTTACTTTCTAAGAAACTGAAAAAAGGCACGAACGGCATTTATTGGCTTATGGAGCAGTTTTACACGCACGACGACGATTATAAACTTATATCGTCTAAGCCGTTTGCGGAATTGTAATAAGTTATATGTGGTTAAAAACGATTGAAATACGAAATTAAGGAGCATTATGTTTACGTTTTTTTCAAACCATAAAAAGATTTTTGTAGCATTTTTAACGGTTATGTTATTTGCTGCGGTGTTATCGGGCTGCGGTACAAAAGACAACGAAAAGCCGCAACCCAATCCGCCTGAAGAGAAAAGAATTTGTTCTTTTTCGATTTCAAATCTTGATTCGGCATTTTCGCTCGAAAAAGTTTCATTTACCGTTCGATACGGAATAAGCTCCGCATCTATAAATCTTGAAAATTATAAAGCGGGTTTTATAATATCAAAGAATGATGGAAGCAGAGCGGTTTTACAAAGTATAGAAAATC
>CAKQXZ010000110.1 GCA_934292955.1 uncultured Clostridia bacterium | reverse complement strand
ACCGGGCACTGCAGTATGACCGAAGATAACGGAAAGTTATATCTTGTCTATCACGGGCGCGATAAAAATTCCGATTTATCCAAAGACGACAGAACCGCGCGTATATGCGAACTCGAAGTTATAAATAAGAAACTCGTCGTTACAAAAAGATAATTACAAAAAAATAAAAGACTGTTATTTGCTCGTAACAGAGTGGGTAACAGTCTTTTTTATGTCGTTTTTTAACTTACCGGCAGCGTTTTAAGCAGATTTTTTAGGTTTTTGCCGCCGTTTTTTATCGTTTTTACAGCGGTTCGCCGTAAAGGCGTTCCTTAAAGTTTTTAAGCCAGTATTTGGTATATTTGTACAGTTTATCGGGTGTGTTTGCGGTAAAGCCCCTGCAATATTTGACGTATTCGCATAAAAGCCCGTCTATAAACACGTTTATGTCAAGTTCAATGTTTTCGTTAGGCACCGTTTTTTTGTCGTTGTAACAAATTTCAAGAAACTTGTTGCTTGCAATGCTCGTAAGTTTTTTAGCGGCGAACAGAAAATCGTTCGATCTGCAAAGCAGTTTATAATTTTCGTCGTTTTTCTTTATATAGTCGAAAAACGAGTCTATAAAGGTTTCCACGTCCTGCGAGCCGATAAGGCAACTGTCGTCGAAAAATCTGTCTATAAGTTCGTTTTCGTAGTCTTCGGCAACGCTGTAAATATCGTCGTAGTGTGAATAAAACGTGCCGCGGTTTATGTTCGCTCGGGCAACAAGTTCGGTTACGGATATTCTATTGAGTTCTCTTTTTTCCGACAGCATTTCCGCAAACGTCGTTTTTATAAGCGCGCGCGTTTTTTCCGACGATTTGTTAAGATTTTTCGCTTTCATTATGCGTTTTTGCACAGTTTTATTAACACTGTTGATATTTCAACACTGTCGCAAAAATTGTGCTTTCCTTTTTTGTTTTTTTCTATTATACTTCCGAATGTAAAAAATGTCAACAGTGTTGAAAAACCATTTTTCAGGAGATAGCAAATGAGTGTAATTAACGTTGAACATCTTACCAAAGATTACGGATACGGTCGCGGTGTGTTCGATGTGAGCATTCACGTCGAAAAGGGCGAAGTATTCGGGTTTTTAGGACCTAACGGCGCGGGCAAGTCAACGACCATTCGTCATCTGATGGGCTTTTCTAAACCCGACGACGGCAGAGTGGAAATTTTAGGCAAGCCGACCTTCAACAAGTATTATGAAGTATTGAAGTACGTCGGATATATTCCGGGCGAAGTCGCGCTCCCCGCAGGTCTTACCGGCAAAGAATTCATTAAAATGATGCAGGATTTAACCGGCATCAAAAACGACGAGCGACTGAACATGCTGCTTGAACTTTTCGAACTCGACGAAGCGTCGCTCTTAGGTGACGTGAAGCGCATGAGTTTAGGCGTAAAAAGAAAACTCGCGGTCGTTTCGGCTTTTATGTCCGACCCCGAAGTGCTTATTCTCGACGAGCCGACCAGCGGTCTCGACCCCGTTATGCAGGAACGATTTGTAGACTTTATTCATAAAGAAAAGGCTCGCGGAAAAACCATTCTGTTATCCAGTCACATCTTTTCCGAAATCGATAATACTTGCGACCGCATAGCGATAATAAAAGACGGCAAAATCGTTTCCGAGTTTATCGCGGACGATCTGAAACACGCGTCGGTCAAATACTACACGATAGATTTCAAAACCGAAGACGACAAGAAAAAATTTCTTGAAGCCGCCGCGGGCATTCCGTCTTTCGTGCTTCTGACCGATAAAGAAAACGAAATTTTCATTGCAATAGACGATAAAGATCTTAATCAAACGATAAGTCTTTTATCCGACGTCGAAGTCGTGAAATTCAGCAACAGAAAAGAAAGTCTTGAAGATTACTTTATGAAGTTCTATAAAGAAGACAAAGACTTCAAAGGAGCGATCAAATGAGCGTTATCGAAACAAATAATCTTACCAAGAACTACAATTACGGCAAAGGAATATTCGACGTTAACCTTAACATAGAGCAGGGCGAATTGCTCGGGTTTGTCGGCACGAACGGCAGCGGAAAAACCACAACCATGCGCAGCATTCTCGGCTTTATAAAACCCACGAGCGGCGAAGCAAGAGTTAACGGGCTTAATTCGTGGGAGCACGCAAGCGAAATCATTAAAAACATCGGCTACGTTCCAGGCGAAATCGCGTTTCCCGACCTTAAAACGGGCGTAGATTTTCTTAATTCGCAGAAAGAATTTCTGAAAATGACCGATATGAGTTACGCCAACGAGCTTATAGAAAGGCTGCAACTCGATCCGCGCGCTAATCTTAAACGTATGAGTAAAGGCATGAAACAAAAAACCGCACTCGTTGCCGCGCTTATGAACGATTCGCCTATTATTTTATTGGATGAACCGACCACGGGGCTCGATCCCTTAATGCGCGTAACCTTCCTTGACATCATAAAGGAAGAACACAAAAAGGGCAAAACTATTTTTATGAGCAGCCATAACTTCGAAGAACTCGAAGGCGTATGCGATAAGGTCGCGCTAATAAGCGACGGGCATATCATCGACGTGTGTGATATGAAACTCATAAACGATCCCGCCGAAAAAGAGTTCAAAATCGAATTCAACAACGAAAGCGATTATAAAAATTTCATAAAAGAAAACTTCACCGTTACGCGTTTGCAGGACGTTTACAATCAGGCGACAATCAGAATAAAATCCTCCGACACGGCGGAGCTGCTCAAAACGCTTAACAAGTACGACGTGAAGTTCATATCGGAAATACCTTACACACTTGAAAAACATTTCAAAGAAGTATTAAAAGCAAAACGGGAGAATAAAGATTATGTTCAGTAAAGCATTATTCAGGCAATCTTGTAAAGCCAACGGCGTTATGTGGTCGATAATAACTTTCGCGGTGTGTTTTATGCTCGCATGCGTTATGCTTATAAGCGGCAGCGGTAACATAGGCGAAACCAAAAATTCGATTGAAGACACAATCATCCGTAAAGAAATCGACGCGGCAACCGAAAAACGCGCCATCAACTATTACACGCTCGCCGACGATTCGCTTACGGTATTCGATACCGCGTTTGTAAACGACTTCAACAGAAGCGCCTATCTAAAATTGGTTGCTACTAATGTCGCCAACGGTAAGACGCTTGAAGAAGCGGAAAAGTTGGCTGCCGAACCTTACTTTTTAGGGGCAATGTCAAAAGTTCAGGAAGCGGCAAAACAAAAAGCCGCCGCTCTCGGTTACGCGGAAGACAGCGACAACGCGCTTGAAATTCTCGGCGTTTCGGTCTTTGCAGTCTATCCCGCGGCAATAAATATGAAGCCGGGCAACGAAGACCTTTACAACGCATATCTTTCCAAAACCGACGACCTTCTTGAAGATTACGACGTAAAATCGCTTATAATCAACGCGTCCGAAGGTAAGGGCGCAACATATATAGCTTCGATCGAACGTCGCGATTACGTTTCCACCCGTGCCGAAAAGGCGGGCGCGAACTTCCTTGCTCTTAACATTACGTCCGACAAAGCGGTCGACGAAATGGTCAAATCGTTGTCGTCTTACGGCGTAACAAAGGAAAAATACGAAAGTTTCGGCTACAATTACGATAACGTTAAAAAACTTGCCCGCAGCACCGCCATTACTTACAGTAACCGTCTCGATTACGAACTTTCGGAACTGAAAAAGCAGTACGACGCGGGTAAATTCGCTACCGAAGAAGAATATAAAGCGGCTGTGGAAAAAACGACCGCCGATCTCGTCGCCGATATTTCCGGCAGTCTTCTGGAATCTCTTCCCGACGAAGTAAGCAACGCACTCGAAGACATAGGGCAGGCAGATCTTTACACTCTGATAGTCGGTTCTATCTTCTATAAACTTGCCGGTCTTTTGCTCCCCATAATTTACATGATTATGGCTTCAAACAACCTGATTTCGGGGCAGGTGGACAGCGGCTCTATGGCGTACGTTCTGTCAACTTCCACAAGAAGAATTACCGTTGTGTTCACGCAGACGGTTTACCTTATCGGCTCCTTACTCGCTATGTTCATGCTGACTACCGCAACCGGCTGTATATGCCTTGCGATAGTGGGGACGGAAGTGGGACTTTCTTACGGCAAACTCGTACTTCTGAACGTCGGCGCGTTCCTTGTATTGTTCGCGCTTTCGGGGCTTAACTTCTTCACGTCCTGCTATTTCGACAGAAGCAAACGTTCTATGGCGATCGGCGGCGGCTTGAGTATTTTCGCTCTCGTTGCGGCAATGCTCGGTCTGTTCGGCAGCCCGGTAATTCCTAAAGTCGTTCGTCTCGATTCGCTCAATTACTTCAACTATACAACGATTATTTCGCTGTTCGACGTCGTATCCATTATGGACGGCACGACCGCGTTCGTCTGGAAATTCGTAATTCTTGCGGTCGCGGGCATCATAGGGCTTGTAGCGGGGGCGTTCAGGTTCACAAAGAAAGACCTGCCGCTTTAATAGGCAAAAATACACATAAATCGGAAACAAAAAAGGAGAAAAATATATTATGTTTGAATTTGCAAAAGTAATGAAAGATTACGAACAACTCGGCGCGATAGAACGCGGACTTATCCTTACCGAAAAATCGGTGAGCATTCTTGCCAAACTTTCCGCGCTCGATATCGACGGTATCGACCCCGTAGAAACGCTTGCGGCGTTTATAACCGGCTCGGTTGCTGCGGACGGAAAGCTGCACGAAAAAGAATACTTGCTTATCTATCCCGCGCTTTTGAAAGTTTTCGGCAGCGATTTCGATTACGAAAGCGTTAAAAAACTGTTCGAAAACGATAAGGACGGCAGAAAAGAAGTCGCAAAATATACGCACGATCTTATCCGCGTTCTCGAATCGGCAGACGATACTCTTTACGAAGACGTTATCATACTTTGCCTTTGCGTTGTCACTATCGACGGAAAACTGTCTTTAAGAGAGAAAAACTACGTTAAACGACTTATAGGCTGACTTTTGCCGTAAAATCGTTTTCGGTACTCAAAAATAGCCGAAACTTGCGTTAAACGACTTATAGGCTGACTTTTGCCGTAAAATCGTTTTCGGTACTCAAAAACAGCCGAAACTTGCGTTAAACGACTTATAGACCGACTTTTATAACGAAAATTGCGTTTATGGGTTATGTGATAACTAAAAACAAAAAACAACAGCCGCCGCGAAATTTTTCGCAGCGGCTGTTCATATCTGTTCATATAGTGTAAGTTTTTTTTATTTCTTAAAATTCAGAATAAACAAATCGCAGGGCAGTCCGTCTTCGTCGAAGAGCGTTACCGATTTAGAAACGTTTGACGTAATTTCGGTCTTTTCTTCAAAAGTATAGCCGTATCTTATGCCGCTGAACGGAGTATCCGACGATACAACGACGATATTTTCGCTTGCCATAACCGAGCAGTTAAAAGAGTAGCCGTCATCCGTCAGCACTTCAAAGCCGTTCGCGCCGTTTTTGGCAACGACGTTTTCGCTCATAATAAGCCACACTTCTTTATCGGAAACTATTTCGTAACTTGTAACTACGGGCGCGACGTTTTCTTCGCGGTTGAAGAAATTGCGTGCCGTTTCGCTTGCGAGTCGCGCGCCGATAGCGCGTTTATCTTTGGGGTGAATGTTGGTCCAGTCGCCCTGATCGATATTGATCGCTTTGCATACGAGCGCGTCTTCTTCAACTACTTTAGCGATTTTTTCGTTAATCACGCTGTAAACGGCGGGGTGTTCGCAAAATCTTGCAAGTTCCGCCACGGTGAACGTAAGTTGCGGGTTATTAAAGAACTTTCGCCACAAAGAAATAAGCGTTTTCAAGGCGACGTCGTAATTGACTTCCGATCCGTATGTGTTAGATTCGCCCTGATACCAGCAAACGCCCCTGAAATTAAGCCCTTCGAGCGGGTAGATCATTCCGTTAAAACTCTTGTTGGGCATTAGGCGGGTTTGAGTG
>CAKQXZ010000109.1 GCA_934292955.1 uncultured Clostridia bacterium | reverse complement strand
GCGTATTTATAAAGACTGTAATTTCTGCCTTCTATCGTTTCGGGCAGAACGAGCGCGCCGTCCGAATCGACTTCGGTGTCCACAAGATATAACGTGCCGTTGATTTCAAGATACTTAAAGCCGTTATAGTTTTTAATATCGCTTTGCGCAACGATATCGTTTTTAACCGAAGTAAGCGACGGAATTCCCAAAAAGTCGCGTTGCCGTACCACGTCTACCGAAGATTTATTAAGCACTTCGAGCAGTTTTTTGCACCCGGAGAAAACGTCGAATTCCATGTACGTTACCGACGACGGAATGCGGCACACTGCCATAACCGTGTTATTTGCAAAAGCGCGCGCCATTATGCCGGCAACCTTTTTGTTTCTGTAATATTCGGGAATGGAAACGTCGGACACTATTCCTTCGTAGCCGCTTACATAATATTCTTCGCCGTATTCGTAATATGTAAGCCCGTCGGTCGCATAGTCGGAAGTATAAAGCGCGCGGACATAATCGTCGCCCACAAAATCGTCGAGATTATAATCTTCCCATTCGCCTTTCATGCCGAGAAAAGTCGGCACTTCGGGTTCTTCTATTTCAGTGGCTTCCGAATCGACGAAAACGCTGCCGACAACTTCGCTCCCCGCGACGAAAGTAAGCGTAAAGGGCTTGCGCATATACACGGGTCTTACGATAAAATCGCGCGGTTCGAGTTCGAAATCTTCCCATTTGCCGATTTTACCTTCCATTTCGGGCACGGGCGGAATATCGATATCGTCCTTTGTCATTCCGTAAGTAAAAGTTCTCGTTTCGTAAAAATCGTAAGATAAAAACGTTATGGTATAACTTTTGGGCTTTGAAAACAGCACGCCGCTGCATGCGCACAGCGACAACGCCGCAACAACCACAGCCGTCATTATAACGAAAAATAACGTTTTTTTACGTTTAACAAGACAATCTGTCATATTTTCTCCTTTCTTCGGGTGTTTTACGGTTTTTCTCTTTGTTTATCCGTTTTATGGTTAAAGGTATTCCGAGCTGCGCCCGCATGCGACGAACATGTTGTATCGGCATGTTCGTCATCATAAGACGCGCACGCACATTCAAGCAATCAGTTGGTAACCGACAGCGTACCGCAGCCTACATACAACACTTCGTAATAAGCGGTGACGTTTTTGCCGCTGCTGTCCAAAACTTCGATTGTTATCGTACAGCCGCACTTGCCTATTTCGGTGCGATCGGAGACGCTCACAATTCTGATCTGATCGCCTTCGTTTCTGAGCGAGATATCGACTATCATCGTATTCGGGTCGAAATCGAAAGTAAGCGGCGTGCCGTCGTACTTCTTTTTAAGGTTGATGCTGCTTGTGTCGACGATAATCCACCCTTGCTTGGGGTAATCGGGATAAATCGGTTCCCGGTCGTCTTCTTCGCCGCCGACAGGCAATTCGCTGCCGCCAACGGGAGTGCCGACGGTAAACTCGACTTCGAGCCAGCCTATTCCGTCGAAGTATGCTTCGCACCAGGCGTGACCGTCCATACCCGTAACGGCGGAAGTCTGCCCCGCTTTGACCTTTGCGGCATAACCCGTGCAATATCTTGCGGGAACGCCGAGCATTCTTAACAGCACGGTACCCGCCGAAGCGAATTGCTGGCAAATGCCTTCTTTAGACGAGCTGTTCAAAAATCCCGCGACGTTGTCCGTCCACTGTTCTTCGTGCTTAAAGTTAATGTTATATTTATAAGTCTTAAGCAGGCTGACCGTACGCATAATAACGTTGATTTTCTGCGCGTTGCTAAGCCGCCCGTTTGCTTCTCCGCCTATAGACGAAGCGATATTTGCAATCGCGTTGCGCGTGTCTTCGGGAACGGCAAGATAGTTATCGTAAACGAAGTCGGCATAATTCTTTTCAAACTCCGCAAGTTCGCCGAGATGCGAAAGCGAGCCTATATCGTACATTTGCCAGAGTTCGGTTCCCGCAACGAACGAAGCCGAATAACCGCCCGAGTCTTCATCGAGATATCTGTCGAAATATGTCGGCGCAAATTTATTCGAAAGCTTAAGCCCGTCAACGTAATCTATTCTTGCGGTGCTTGCGTTTTTGCCGTAGTTCAGAAGCGCAGTCGTAGTAAGCCGTTCGGGCGAAATATATTCGTCGCCGACGTATTCTATCGCGCGCCCCCAGCCCGTAAAATTATAATTTCCGTAATCTTTCGATTTAAGGTAAACAACGTTTGTAGCCGCGTCGGTCGTGATATAGAACATAGTCTGTTCCAGATCGCTCGGCGGAGTAAAGTCCGTACCCGATTCGAAATCGACCTTAATCCAGCCGACTCCGTTAAAATACACTTCCGCCCAGTAATACTTGTCCTGTCCGGTTACGGCATATTTCTCGCCGGCAAGCGTAAACGCCTTGTAGCCCGCGCAGTATCTTGCGGGAACGCCGAGCATTCTTAACAGCATAACGCCCGCCGAAGCGAACTGCTGACGGCTGCCCTGCTTGGCTTGAGTAAGGAAGTACGCCACGTTATCCACATTGTTGGGATATTTTATAAACTGCTCGTTATAACCGTATTCGGAAACAAACAGATTTGTAATCGCGTCAATCGCTTCGAGTTTATGCTCGACCGATTGCTTATCGTAGCCCGAAAGTCCGAGCGAATTGATAATGCCGTACAGTTTATTTTTAGTGGCTGCGGGAACATTCAGATATTCGCCGTAAACGTAATCGGCATAATCGCTTTCGTTTATTTCGCTTCCCAGCCACAGTTTTTTAAGCACCGCAGCCGACAACTCGTTTTCGGTATAAACGAAATTTCCGCCGAAACCGTTTGAAAGCCCGTCGTCAAACCCGTAAAAATAACTCGGCATAACTCTGTATGAAATCGCCGCAACGTCGGTATACTCAACCGTAAACGTCGAAACTTGCGCGCCCGAAAGCAAGAGTGCCAGAGCGGAAAGCGTATCGGGCGAAACGGTCATCAGCCCGTTATAATCGTTCGCGCTGAGCCACGAAGCCTTTCCGTCATACGCGCCGTAATCGAGAACTTTCATCAGATGATCGCCCGTCACGTTTGCGGTGAAATAGAACTCGGGTTCTTTTCCGTCGTCAAGGTCGGTATCGTCTCCGGGCACAATCACCCCGCCGTCGTCATCGCTGCCGGACGGCAACGGATCCGGATCGAACCCTTTTCCGTCGTTCACGGTAAGCCTTCCTAAATCGGTAATCACGTTATATTTATCGCCGACGTCGTTGCCCGCTTCGTCGTAAATGCCGTAAAATTCAACGGAGTTTTCCACAAACCCGGGGTCTGTTATACTGCCGGTCACCTTAAGTTTAACAAAATGCCCGCTTAACAGCCCGTCTACGGTGTAACGATCGTAAACGAGCGGTTCGCCGTCATACGCCTTTTGCTTGCTGCCTGTATTGATTTTCAGCGTACGCTTTGTAACGATCAGAGAACCGAATGAGTATTCGACTTCGAATCTGTTTTGCTCGTCATCGTTGTCGTCGGAATAAACCACATTGCCGTTTTTATCGAAAATAGTTATTTTCGCTTTATTTTTCACTCTTCCGGGGTCGGTTATAGTCGAACTTTCGTCAAAAATTATGTCGTAAGTATAACCGTCGGGCAGATAATTTACTATTGCCCGGTTAAATGTCAGCGGCGTTCCGTCGTATTCTTTCCATTTAGAAACGGTAGAAACTTCCACCCGCCATTTTGCAAGCACTTCGAGCGTTCCGCACTCGTATCCCGACACATCAATCGTATACAGCGGAATTTTGCAACCGAGATTCTTTTCGAAAACTTCGTTGCCGGCGCTATCCTTTATAGAAAGAATATTCGCCTGATTGTAATATACGCCCGGTTCTATCGCTTCTACGTTCAGCGTATTGCGATCCTTTTCTTTTGTGGTAAAGAACGAAACGGTCATTTTTTCGCCGTGCAACAGCGCGGGTTCGGAATCGCCGTAATGATATACGCTGTATTTTTCGCATGTCAGCGGCGTTCCGTCGTAAAGTTTTCTGTCGCTTTCGGCGTAAATAACAAGTTTACGCGGAGTTATGGTCAGCACTCCGGGAACGTTTTCTATTTCGTAACAGAAAGTAACGTCTTTTCTGCCGCCGTTATCTCTGTAATAATAGCTGACAATTTTTAACTCGGCTTCGTTATCGTATGTTCCGGGCAAAAATTTGCCTTCGTTTTTAGCGGTTATAACACCCCTGTCGTCTTTGCCGAGCGCGGCTTTATTGCTGCCTTCGCCTTTATATGTAACAGACCAGAGCATTTTAGACACATCGAAGTCTTTTCCGTCGTACTCTTTGGTATAACTCTCGCCCGTAACTTTTATCGGTCGCTTGGTAACGCCGAGCATTCCCGTATCGAGATAACCGATAGTATAGTTTTTCGTCGCGTCGTATCCGTCGGCATCGGTTATCGTAACGCAAATACGGTTTTCGGCTTCGTCGCCCACGAATACGACGTAGTTTGCAGTATCCGCCGAAACGGTCGCTTTTTGTCCGTCCGCAATTCCGTCGCCGTAATCGGGTATTATCATATCGTCGGACGGCGTGCCGTAATGCTCTTTGCCGTCGTATTCGAACGATTCGTCAGGCGTTTTAAGCCACAATTCGCGCGGCAAAACGGTCAGCATGCCGTATTCGCGTATTTCGACTTTGTAACTATACGTCACTTTTCCGTTAAGCCAAACAATAAAACTCAGTTCGTTGCGATAAGTACCCGCGTCGCGCACATACGTTTTATCTCCGACTTCGAGCGAAACGCCGTCGGGCAATTCTACGGGCTTATCCGCCGAGTTTACGACCGTATATTCGGGATAACTATGATATACGCCGTCGTACTTGCGCGTATCGGACGAAGTTTTTACGAATATACTCTTAGCCAGAATAGTCAGCGTGCCGTAACGGTAAGTAACTTCGTAGCATTCGTCGACTATATCCTTGTAATCCTGCCTTTCCGTATTGTAATGCTTGAAAATCGCGATAAACTTATTATCGTATTCGCCGACTTCGGTAACCGACGTGTATTCCGTATAAATCACCTTATCTGTTTCGGCAAGACTGCCTTCCACAATTTTCACGACTGCGTAAACAAAAGGATTTCCGTCGTATAATTTTGTGGAACTTTCTGATTCCAGCGTAATCGGGCGTTTTTCAATTATCACGGTTGCATTGGCGTAACTTATCTCGTAGCAGTCCGTAATATCCGAGTCGTCCGCTTTTGCCGATATTTTAACGATTTCGTAAACGCTCAACGAGTATTTGCCCGCCCTGAACGGCGTTTCGGCAATGACGTAATCGCTTATATAATCGTCGTTTACAAGCGCCTTTATTGTGTCCGTATGGTCAGACTCCGTTCCGTATTCTATTCCGTAACCGACGTCGACGTTATACCCGTCGTAAACCTTTGCCGTATCGTAGTTAACCACGGTAATTCTGCGTTTTGTTACTTCAAAAGTGCCGTAACCCGCGTATTGTATATCGTAGTTAGGCGTACAATCTTCCGATTGATATATATCCATTACGCTCAAAACTTTTATTTCGAATACGTTTTGGTAAACGCCCGTTTTGAAAAACTGCGTATAAGGCTTGCTTTCGTCAATGACGGGATACTGCCCCGCGGCAAAATTGTAAGGCGAGTTTTCGTCGACACAAACAGTCGTACCGTGCATATACTGCCCGCTGTATTCCCCTGTTTCGTCGGCGGTTCTTATTATAACGGTGCGCTGCGTAACCGTCAGCGTGCCTTTTACTATTTCGGTAATTTCATAATTTTTCGTCACGTCCGCATACTTGCCGTCCTGCGAGCAAGCGATCGTAACGTCAAACATGTTATCCGTAGAACCAACTTCAGTAATCGACGGAATTTCCCCGTCTTTCGGGTAAATCGAGTGTCCGCTCACGAGCCTGTCGGCAGTCGCTTCGCCGCAGATCAGCGGCGTGCCGTCATACACTTTTTGATCAGATTCTATAGTGATTTTAATCTTTCTTGCGTAAACCGTCAGTTTGCCGTACTCCGATA
>CAKQXZ010000108.1 GCA_934292955.1 uncultured Clostridia bacterium | reverse complement strand
GGCTTATAGAAGCGATGGGTATGTACATTCTGCCCGCAAGACTTAAACGTCAGTTCGGCGAAATGGCTCAGGTGCTTTGCGGAAAAACTCCGTACGATAAAGAAGCCATTGCCGATCCGTCGCATTCGCTGTACGTTCACCGCTTTATGATAGAAAAACTTATCGATAAATACGGCATTGTAAAAGACGAAAAGACGGCGGAAAAACATATTACCGAATATGTAAACGACGTTTGCGTTCACATTCTCGAAAACACGGCGGTATTCAAGTCCGACGAACAGGGCAAAGTCGCGTTCGACAGATTTTTGCATACGCTTAATATCAGATAATTTGCGCCAAAGCAGGGGAGTATAAATTATGGAATACAGAAGATTTAACCATACGGTTGTTATAAGAATGGATCGCGGCGAAGAAATTCTTGCGACCCTTAAAACCGTTTGCGAAAAAGAAAACGTAAAACTTGCTACCGTTTCGGCTATCGGCGCGACCGACGATTTTACCGTGGGTGTATTGGACGTCGGCTCTAAAAAATACATATCCAACGACTTTAAGGGATATTACGAAATAGTCGCGCTCGGCGGAAACGTAAATACCAAAAACGGCGAATATTACGCTCATCTGCATATGTGCGCAGCCGATAAAAACGGCGTTGCGGTCGGCGGGCATCTTAACCGCGCCGTAATCAGCGCGACCTGCGAAATGTTCGTTAATATTTTAGACGGTTCTGTTGACAGAAAGGTGGACGAAGTAACCGGACTGAATATTTTCGATTTCAATAAATAATCGCTTGAACAAAATAATATCGGGGCGGATTTGCTCCGATTTTTTGTTGAACTGCCGCGTTTTTCGAAATTGTTGAAAATAAAAAGACATAGTTTTTACACAAAGCGACATCCGCGTTTTTGAAAGAATGAAAAACCCGCATAAAAAGCGGTATTTTAAGAAATAAAATAAAAAAAAGAAACGATAAATCGCGCGATTTATTTTGTAAATCGTTTGATTTTTAGAATAAAAAAAGGTATAATTTCATCGTTAAATTATACTTGGAGGAGTTTTATGAACAAACTTGACCTACTCAGAAGCCGCAGAAATGAGGTTTTAGGCGTCGGCGCAGAAATTCGCAAGAAAATAAACGCGCTCGTCGATCCCGATTCTTTTGCGGAATTCGACTCTTACAGTTTCTCCGAAAACGAATTTTACAACGGAACTGTGGGCGGAGAAGGCGTAGTGACCGGAACTGCTACGATAAACGACAATCTCGTATTTATCGTCGCGCAGAATTCTGCCGTTTTGTCGGGCGGTGTTACCGACGCAAACTGCAAGAAGATCGCTAAATGCCAGCAGAAAGCGCTTCGTGCGTCCGCTCCCGTTATCTATATGCTCGATACTCGCGGCGTTGCCGTAGGTGAAGGCGTAAACGTTCTCGAAGGATTGGCGGAAGTGCTTGCCGCTTCCAACGCGCTTAAGGGCGAATGCACCCAGATAGCGATAACCGTCGGCGACGTACTCGGTTCTATGGCTCTGCTTGCCGCTAACTGCGATTTCCATTTCGTACTCGGCAAAGCGTGCGCGACCTACGCAAGCCCGCTGGTTATTTCGGCTGCTTCAAACAAAAATCTTTCGGCAGAAGAAGTCGGCGGAGCAAAGAGCGCGGCTAAAACGGGCAACGTTACTTTTGCCGCGGAAGATCTCGAATCAGTTCGCAACACCGTTAAGCAGTTGCTCGACACTCTTCCCGCATATAACGGCGAAGTCGAAACGATGGACGATTTCAACAGAGCGACTCCTTCTCTTAACGAAAAGGCTTGCGCTAAATGTATGATCGAAGCCGTTTTCGATAAGGATTATTTTGTAGAAACCAACGCGGCGTTCGCGCCCGAAGTAAAAACCGGTCTTGCAAGACTGGGCGGAATGTCTGTCGGCGCGATCGTATTCGACGGCGGCGAAAAGGGCGTCGAACTCGATTTCAACAACGTTGCCAAAATTAAAGAATTCGTTTATTTCTGCGACGAAAACGAACTTCCGCTCGTTATGCTTGTAAACACGCTCGGCATTAAAGCGGATCTTAACACCGCGCTTTCTCCCATAATGAAAGAAATCGCAAACCTGTCTTACGCGCTTTACAATCTTTCTACCCCCGTTATCAACGTGGTTTACGGAAAGGCTGTGGGTTTAGGGTACACTCTGTTTGCTTCGAAAGCTCTCGGCGCGGATTATTCTTTCGCGTTTGCTACCGCTAAAATTTCGCTCTTTGACGAAGTTAAGGGCGCGATGATCGAACTTGCGGGCGTTAACGAAGAAAATCACGATGCAGCCGAAGAAAAATACGCAGACGAAAATCAGGATCCGTTCAACGCGGCAAGAAAGGGTTATATCGACGATATCATCGAACCGCAGTTCGTACGTCCCCGTCTTATCGAAGCGTTGCAGATTCTTTCGAGGTGACGCGTATGTATTTTGCTAATTTACTTGCCGATCACATGTTCAAAGGCGCGCCCGATATATTCTGGGGTGTGTTCACGTTTGTGCTCGGTATGTTAATCGTATTCGGCGGTATGTTCATTCTCGTTCTCGTCGTATCTGCCGTAGCTAAAGTAATGACGGCAAAGAAAGCGAAAAAAGATGCCGAAGAAGAAAAAGAACCCGTAACCGAAACGGCTATGGAAGAAGTTTCCGAAGACGGAATTCCGGAAAGCGTAAGAGTCGCAATCATTGCGGCCGTGCTTGCCTATTATGAAGGCGAAGGCGTTAAAAACGAGTTCGTCGTCAAAAAGATTAAAAAACTCAATTATTAAAAATCGTTCAATTTCAAGGAGAAAATATTATGCGTAATTTTATAGTAACCGTAGACGGTAAACAGTATGAAGTAGGCGTCGAAGAAGTAGGGGGAGCAGCTCAAGCAACTCCCGTAGTTACCGAAGTTAAGCCCGTTGCCGCTAAGGCTGCCGCACCCAAGGCTGCTGCGGTAACCAACGGAACCAAGGTTAAAGCACCGATGCCCGGTCTTATTAAAGCTCTTTCCAAAGAAGAAGGCGCAACCGTTAAAAAAGGCGACGTTATTCTCGTTCTCGAAGCGATGAAGATGGATAACGATATTACCGCTCCCTGCGACGGAACGATTTCTTATAAAACCACGAAAGGCACTAACGTAGATACAGGAGCCTTGATGGCTGTTATCGGCTGAGGTGGCGGATGTTTGGATTAAATTCGCTTGCGGTAAACGTAGGTGAACAGATAGGCAATTCGCTCGGTAATCTGTGGAAAAGTACCGGTTTATACGAACTTTTCAACAATTTTACCGCGGGCGGCTGGCAAAATCTTGTCATGATCGCTATTGCCTGCGTTCTCGTTTATCTTGCAGTTAAAAAAGGTTTTGAACCGTTGTTGCTTCTGCCTATCGCGTTCGGTATGTTCATAGTCAACATTCCCGGCGTATATCGCATTCTTTTCGGTACGAAAGGTTATATCGTTACCGATACGATTGCGGGCGAAGAAATAGCGCGCGGCAGTCTTTCCGAAATTCTGAACTTTTTCGGGCAGGCGGAAAATATGAGTTATGACGCTCTTTCCACGCTGTTCGAAACAGGAAAAATCGGCGACACTCCGACGGTTATTACATCCGTCAACAACATAACCTATGCGGCGGGGCAGCTTTCTGTTTCCACCGAACAGGTTATTAAAGATTTCGGTCTTTTCTACTACATTTATAAGGGTGTAGACTGGGTTATCTTCCCGCCCATCATCTTCCTTGGCATCGGCGCGATGACAGACTTCGGTCCGTTGATTGCTAATCCCAAGAGTATGATTATCGGCGCGGCTGCGCAGCTCGGTATATTCATTACCTTCTTCGGCGCGCTCTGCCTGCTCGGTCTTACTCCGCAGGAAGCGGCGGCAGTCGGTATTATCGGCGGCGCGGACGGTCCTACGGCAATTTACGTTACAAAGAAACTTGCCGAACACCTTCTTCCCGCAATCGCTATTTCGGCTTACTCTTACATGGCGTTGATTCCTATCATTCAGAAGCCGATAATGCGCGCTCTTACCACCAAGAAAGAAAGAGCGATCAAGATGAAACAACTTCGTCCGGTAAGCAAACTGGAAAGAGTCATGTTCCCGCTTATCGTTTCCTTCGTCGTCGGTATACTTCTTCCCGACGCGATGCCTCTTCTCGGTATGCTTATGCTCGGTAACCTTTTGAGAGAATCGGGCGTTTGCGGCAGACTGGTAGACACCGCGCAGAACGGTCTTATGAACACGGTTACCATATTCCTTGGCGTTATGGTAGGTTCCAAGGCAACCGGCGCATTGTTCCTTTCGTTCAGCACTCTCAAAATAATTGCGCTCGGTCTGTTTGCGTTCTGCATGGGTACCGTCGGCGGTCTTCTCGTCGCAAAACTTATGTGCAAGATCACGAAAGGACAGATCAACCCGCTTATCGGTTCCGCCGGCGTTTCGGCTGTTCCTATGGCGGCGCGCATTTCTCAGGACGTCGGTCGTGAAACCGACCCCGAAAACCACCTTCTTATGCATGCTATGGGCCCCAACGTGGCGGGCGTTATCGGTTCCGCTATCGCCGCGGGCGTACTGCTTGCGTTATTCGGTTAAAGGAGAATAATTTAATTTATGGACAACAATAAAAGAAAAGTATTGATTACCGAAACCATTCTGCGTGACGCTCATCAATCGCAGGCTGCTACCAGAATGACTATGGAGCAGATGCTTCCCATGCTCGAACAACTCGACGATATCGGGTATTATTCTCTTGAAGCATGGGGCGGTGCGACCTTCGATTCGTGCATGAGATTCCTTAACGAAGATCCGTGGGAAAGACTCAGAACGCTCAGAAAACACATAACCAAAACGCCTATACAGATGCTTCTCCGCGGGCAGAACCTGCTCGGTTACAAGCACTATGCCGACGACGTTGTAGATAAATTCGTTAAGGCATGTATCGAAAACGGCGTAACCGTTATCAGAGTATTCGACGCTCTTAACGATCCGCGCAACCTTGAAACGGCAATGAAAGCCATCAAGAAATACGGCGGCGTTTGCGAAGCGACTATTTCTTACACGACAAGCCCCGTTCATACCAACGAATATTTCGTTAAACTCGCTAAGCAGCTCGAACAGATGGGCGCCGACAATATCTGTCTTAAAGATATGGCTAACTTACTGCTTCCGTACACCGCTTACGATCTCGTTAAAGCTCTTAAAGCGGAACTTAAGCCTACGACCAAACTTCACCTGCATACCCATAACACCACGGGTACTGGCGACATGGTTAACCTTAAGGCAATCGAAGCGGGCTGCGATATAGTAGATACCGCGCTTTCGGCAATGGGCAACGGAACTTCTCAGCCCGCTACCGAACCGCTGGTTGCAACGCTTCGCGGAACGCAGTACGATACGGGTATCGATCTCGAAAAACTTATTCCTATCACCGACCACTTCAAGAAAGTTGCCGACGAACTGGAAAAATCGGGCGCGCTTAACCCCAACGTAAGAAAGATCAACGTTAACACTCTTAAATATCAGGTTCCCGGCGGAATGCTTTCCAACCTTATGAAACAACTTAAGGAAGCGGGCAAGCTGGATAAACTGGACGAATGTCTTGCGGAAGTTCCTAACGTAAGAAAAGATTGCGGTTATCCGCCGCTTGTTACTCCGTCGAGCCAGATCGTCGGAACGCAGGCTGTTCTTAACGTTCTGAACGGCGAAAGATATAAGATGGTTACCAAGGAATTCAAAGCTCTTCTCCGCGGCGAATACGGCAAACTTCCCGCCGATCCCGATCCCGAAATCGTAAAGAAGATCGTCGGCGACGAAAAGATTATTACCTGCCGTCCCGCAGATCTTATTCAGCCCGAATACGAAAAATTCAAGAGCGAAATGATGCAGTACTATACTCAGGAAGAAGACGTTCTTACTTACGCGCTCTTTAACGAAGTCGCGGTTAACTTCTTCAAGTACAGACTTGCGAAAAACAAAGGCGTAGACAAAAATCTTGCCGACAATAAAAATAAGGTTTATCCCGTATAATGAGAATTCTTATTTGTAACGACGACGGTATTAACAG
>CAKQXZ010000107.1 GCA_934292955.1 uncultured Clostridia bacterium | reverse complement strand
GTTATAAAGGGCGCGACTTACGAATTGCCGGCGCTTTACGGTTACGATTTATCGTCGGGTACGCCCGAAAGGAAAAGAACCGAAGTTTACATGATTAACGACGGCGGCGCGGAAAAACTTATTTCGGGCAACAAATTCACTTCTTATGCAAACGAAAACGTAACCCTTTGTTACAGGCTCGGAAAGGGCGAATTCGTCACCGAAAAGAGTTATACGATTGCCGTAAAAGACGTCGGTTACGATAAAGCCGCTTTGCGCATTGCGGATTTTTTTGTCGGTGAAAACTTTATCGCCGAAGCAGACAACGACAGAATTACCGTTAAAGCAACGGGAACTGACGCGCAGTCGTTCGAGTATATAAACGCTTTGCAGACGTTCGATTTCAGATTCAACTTCCGCGTTCCCGCGGCGTTGAATAAGTTCGACGCGGTAAACGTGTATTTAACCGACAGTATAGATTCTTCGGTTACGATAAAAGCAAGTTTTATCCGTTACCGCGCAGGAAACACCATTTTCAGAATAAACGACGGAACGACCGATTACACGTCTTCGGGCGACTTTATCGAGTCGAGCGTGGATAACTTCCGCTTGTTGTACAACAATTCGACGAGAAGAATTTCTCCGTCGACGAGTTTCTCGGTCGAAGTAAACAAAGACCTTTCGGAAAAAGATTTTAACGGCTTTGCGAGCAATAAAGTTTACGTCAGAATAGAACTCGAAAACATAAAAGGCTCTGCCGGCGTGGAATTGTTCAGCATAAACAACCAGCCGCTTTCGAAAATCGCGTACGATTTGTTGCGTCCGGAAATATCGGCAAATCCCGTAAAAGGCGAAAAATATCTCGGCGACGACGTTACGATAAAAGCAACCTATTCTGCCGACGTATTGGATCCCGATACGAAGTTCGTTATGTACGTTACTTCACCCGACGGAAAATACGTCACGAGTACCGACGGCATACTTCTCGACGAAACCGCCGATCCTTCTCGCGATTACACTATAAAAGCAACTCAATACGGTTCTTATAACGTATATTACGAAAGCGCGGACAGCAGTGGCAACACGGCTTATTATTCGTATGTATTCACCGTTGTCGATACGACCGCGCCTGTTATAACTCTGGGCGAACATACCGAAAGCGCGAAAGTCGGCGACACCGTTATAGTCGCAAAAGCGACAGTTTCCGACGATTATACCGAATGCACCGTTCAGATTAAGCTGAAACTTCCCGACGGTTCGTTCGTCAGTCTTCCCGGTAACTCGTTCGTAGCTACGGTTACAGGTACTTACGTCGTATACTATTTTGCATATGACGCCGCTTATAACGTCGTAAGCGCAAGTTATACGATAATCGTGAGGTAAAGTAAAATGAGAAAGACTTTTATACAACTGGCGAGTTTGTTTCTTGCGGTAACCATGGCTGCGGGAACGGCTGCGGGCTGTAACAATAAAAAAGACAGCGGATCCGACGGCGGAAAAACAACCGATCAACCTGCAAATACAATAACTCCGAGCGTATACGGGGAGGTAAAAGGCACCGTGCATAATTACAAAATAGGCAAAACGGATAAATTCATCATTAAAGACGGAAAAAGCGATTATAAAATACTTGCGCCCGCGGACTATGCGGACGACGAATTTCTCAACTTTGCGGTAAGCGATCTTAAACAACTTTTTTCCGAAGCAACCGGCGTTGAACTGCCGGTAGTCGAAGACAACGCCGATTTAAGCGGTGGTAAATTTCTTGCCGTCGGAAACACTAAACTTGCTTCGGCCCAATCGCTCGGCGCAACCGAAAAGGCGTTGGGTAAGGGCGGTTTTGTCATAAAGACCGTAGGCGATTCGGTATGCATGGTCGGCGCGAATAATGAGTCTTCTATGTACGCTATGTACGCGTTTTTGGAACAGGAACTGAATTTCGAGCAGTTTTACACCGATTTTTATAAACTCGATAAGGGCGTAAACGAATTTGCGCTTAAAGATTACGACGTAACCGACGTTCCCGATTTCGAATACAGAGTGCAGAGCGCGGGGTTTATCCGCTGGAATGATCAGAACCGCAAGCGTATGCGCTGGACGAAAGAAACGCAGTTGTTTATCCCGGCGGACGACGCAACCACGACGTGGCACAATACGTTTGTCTATCTTCCGCCCGATCTTTATAAAAAGACCAATCCCGACTGGTATTCCGAACCCAAAGCAAATCAGCTTTGCTATACCGCGCACGGAAACGGCAAAGAACGCGAAAAGATGATAGACCTTATCTCCGCCCGTATAGAAGAACTGTTTTCTATGGAAAAATACGCTTCTTACGAC
Organism: uncultured Clostridia bacterium; assembly: GCA_934292955.1. The sequence continues at coordinate 3,769 of CAKQXZ010000107.1, read as the reverse complement.
TGGATAACCGTGTCTATCGAAGATAACCAGAATTGCTGCACATGCAAAACATGCGCCGCGGAAAAAGAAAAATACGGTGCCGATTCCGCCGTTATAGTCAAATTCCTTAACGATATCGCGAAGAAAGTAGAAACATGGATGAACACAGAAGAAGGCAAGCCGTATAAACGCGAGAACTTCAGAATTTTCTTCTTTGCGTATCATTCGACGAACGCCGCTCCCGTAAAATACGACGAAACTACTAAAAAATATCTTCCCGTGGACGACAGCGTTATATGTAACGAACACGTTGTTCCGTACTTTGCCGAAACCAACGGCGACTATACGCAGAACTTCCACGACGAAAAAACAGCCAATACCGAAATCGGCAAGAACATGCTGGGGTGGGGCGCGCTCAGCAAAGAATTGTATTTCTGGTCTTACAGCACAAACTTCTCGCATTTCTTAACGCCTTACAACAGTTTCGATACCGTGCAGGATATCCTTAAATTCGCAAAAGAAAACGGCTGTAAATTCGTTATGATTCAGGATCAATGGATTCAGCAGAATGCCGAAACGGGCTTCGGAATTTTCAAAAACTGGCTGCATTCCAAACTTTTATGGAACGTAAACGCCGACGTCAACGCGCTTACCGAAGAGTTTTTCGACGGGTATTTTATGGACGCGTCCGCCACGATGAAGCAACTTTTCGACGAATGGCGCGTATGGGCGAAATATCAGACCGACGAACTCGGTTACAAAGGCTATCGTTCGGTTTATTACAACGCGCTTAACAAAGTTTTATGGCCGCAGAGAATGCTCGACGGCTGGATAAAACTCACCGAAAAGGCAAAGGCCGAAATAGAAAAGTATAAAACGACCGATCCGGCACTTTACGCTTCGTTAAATAAGCACATTGTCGCAGAAAGCATTGCGTTCAGATATCTGCTGATTTCGCTTTATTCCGATCAGTATTCGGAAGATGTGCTTTACGAAATGAGAAAGCAATTTTCGGTCGACGCGACCAATCTCGGAATGAATCTCGTTGCGAGTGTAGGCAATAAAACGCTTGCCGATCTGTACAAGAGTTGGGGCTTATAAGCAAAAAAAACGTAAAAAAACAGTAAAAATTACTGTAAAAAATAAGGAGAAAATATGATGAGAAAAAACATCTTGTGCTTAGTGACGGCGTTTTGTCTTGCTCTGTCGACGGCGATGTTTGTCGCTTGCATCGGAGATGGCGATTCGTCCGTAAAAGACAGCGGCGATTCGTCTTATACGGAACGACAATATTCCGTTACGCTGAGCGAAACGAGCAAAACGCTTGACCGTTACGAAATGTTCACGCTTACGGCTACGGTTAAGGACGAAGCCGGAAACGCCCTTTCGGAACCCGTTGAGTGGACGAGCGACAACTTGTCCGTCGCGACCGTAAAAGACGGCGTGGTGACGGCAAGCGGAGTCGGAAACGCTAAGATTACCGCTACAAGCCACGGTGAAACCGCCGAATGCAGCGTTAACGTAGAAGATTCGGGCGCAATGCCGGTGCTTTCCGTTAGCGACAGTTCGGTCGAACTCATGGAAGGCGGCGAATACGGCATAACGGCTTCGGTAATGTACAAACGTCAGGTACAGACCGACGCGAAAATAACCTTCGTTATGACCGATACGGAAATCGCAACCGTAGACGAAAACGGTAAAATCACCGCTCGTTCTTTCGGCGAAACCACGCTTACCGTAAGCGCGAAGTGGCGCGGCGCAGAATCGGAATTTCTTACCGAAACGATTACGGTGAAAGTAAAAAAAGACGTAGTTTTACGGATAGTAGAAAATGACGTTACGATCTATACTTCGAATATCACGCTCGGCGGGCAGGAATTTATAAACGAAACCGCGCTCACAGCAGATATAAAGATCGCGGGTTCGAGCGATAACGTAATTGCCGAAAACGTTTCGTGGACATCTTCCGACGAAACGATAGCAAGCGTATCCGCAGACGGCAAAGTTACCGCCAACGCGCAGAAGAAAGAAGGCGCGACCGAAATTACTCTTTCTTACAAAGTGGGCGAAGGGCAGGTTTACGTTTCGCAACCGATAACCGTAACCGTCGCTTATCCCGCGATAGATAAAACGAGCGAAATCACCGTTTATGCAGACGCCTCTTCCAAGGTTGTTAAAGCAAGCCTTTCGGCAGAAGAAATTTTCGGTAAAGGCACCGAAGAGCAGATCGTCCGCGTTTATATGGAAGGCGACAACGAAAGCGAAGTACTGGAAGACGAAGCATGGCTTAAAGAACGCGATAACGGAACCGAAACCGAAAGAACGGTCGTTCTTAACGTGTATAACGATAATTATTACGCAAAAATCAAAGCGATCGTCGTAACCAAAGCGATATCTACTTTTGAAGAATTAAAGAAAATGCAGGAATACGGCGGCGTTTACGAAGAAGAAACGCCGAACGAGCTTTATTACAACTGGTCGGGTTACTTCATACTTCTTAACGACATAATCGTTCCCGACGACGCGCCCGTTTTCTTTGCAAAGAGCATTGCGAACAAGGGCTTGTCTTCGGGTACTCACATTGTCGACGTAAACGGATTTACCGGTACTTTCGACGGTAAAGGGTATTCTATCGTAAATCTTAAGACGGGTGCCGGCGGCTTGTTCGGCGATATCGGCAAGGGCGCGGTTATCAAAAACGTGGCTATAGTAAACGCAGTTATCGCAGCCGAAGAATATACCAACGGCGGCGCGGGCGTACTCGGCTTTACGTTCGTAGGCGCAACTCTCGAAAACGCTTTCGTTTCGTTTACGACTCAGAAAGCGAGAAGCGGTATTTTCGGCCGTGCAATGAAAGGCGGCGTTGTTAAAGACGTCGTAGTATATTACAATTACGCAGCGGGTTACAACGGCGGCGCGTTCACTTCATGGAACGTTTCCAAAACGACATTCACCAACGTTTACACCGTATTTGCCGCAGGCATGGCCGATAAAAATATGCAGACGGTCGGCGAAGGCGGCGACGCGAAGAGTTATAATAAAGTCGTTACATGCGTGAAAGAAGAAGAAATCGCTTCGGCTGCTTTCTCGGGACTTTCCGAAGAGTATTGGACATTAACAAACGGCGGAATGCCTGTATTTACAAGCAGCATAAAAGGTTTTGCAATCAGTAAAGAAAGCCTTACGGGTTATGCCGGCGGAACAGCCGGACTTATTGCGGGCATTTACGATATATCGGGTAATCTTTTGCCCGCTATGCCCAAAGCAGAATGGAGCAGCTCCCGCGAAGAAGTCGTTACCGTAGATAACGGCACACTTACTTTCGTTGCGGCGGGTAGCGCGTTAATTACCGCAAAGATCGGCGACATGACCGCCGAATGCGAAGTTGAAGTTACTTTGCCCGTCGAAGACAGAACGTCCGTTACTCTCGACATAGAAGTCAAGGGAACGGGAACGCTCGAAGAACAGATTATGGCAAAAGCTGCCGAAAACGAACTTTTCGAAAGTTTCTCGGCTGAAAAAATCGTTCTTGCTTCCGATATCGATACCGCGCTTAACGAAAACTGGCTTAACGATATAGATTCGGGAAACAACAGAACGTTTGAACTCGTAGTTTACGCCGCGGATAAGGGATATAAGGTAAAAATCTTTGTCATCACGAAAATCATTACAACCGCGCAGGAACTTGCCGCCATGCAGTTCTACACGACCGTTACCGAAGGCAAAAACGCCGCAGACATGACTTATTACAGTTACGGCGGATGTTTTGTTCTCGGCGGCAACATAACCG
>CAKQXZ010000106.1 GCA_934292955.1 uncultured Clostridia bacterium | reverse complement strand
GTCTATAGTAGCATAAATTTCGGCTACGCCTTGCTTTGCCAATCCGCACTGCAAAGACGGAAGTTTTTTATAATAACTTTTATCCGTAAATTTTCCCGTAAGACCGATTGCCGAATTTTCGTAAACGGTACCTAAAATTTTATCTCTTATTATATCGCCTTTCAATTCGCCCGCGTGTCCGCGCGTTCCTTTTTCAACGTCGGAAATATTACAGCAATATACATTTCCACCCGAAACTTTAAGTAATTTACCTTCTTCGTCGGTTATGGGGTGCCCTAAAGAATAAAATTCACCGTCTTTTGTTACAAAAGTAACCGTTCCTAAACCCGATAAATAATCTCGTACAAGAATACCGAATTTATATTTACCCGATATATCCTTTTTGGGAAAAATATTTCTGATCTGCTTCTGATTATCGGAAAGAATTTCCGCAATAATACCCTTGCCGTCATATTTTTCAAGAACTTCGTCTATATCTTCGGCTTTATTTATTTTTTTACCGTTAAGCGATAAAATATAATCTCCGCTTTTTAAGCCTGCGTCTTTTGCGGGAATGCAAACGCCGTCGTCGCAAACGACTTCAGATAGCCCGACAATCAATGCGCCTTCGCCCGAAAGATCGAATCCGAGCGTGAAACCGCCGAGATAAACACTGTCGTCAAAAGCAAAAACTTCCGTAGATACAACAGAAAATAACAGCGTAATTATAATCAACAGAAGTATGCCACGTCTGAAAGAGCGTTTTTTCATTTCTACCCCCTTGTCGTTTGTTCGAACGATCTGTCTGACCGTTAGACAAACAGTCAAGCAAGAGTATTATGCGCAGTATGTTATTAGTTATACAAAAAAGAGCCTGCACGCCGAAACCTTTGCATTAAGCAAATTTTTCAAACGAACAGACTCTGTTTTATCTTTATATTCGCTTACCTGAAAACGGCTTTTTCACGCTTCAGATAAGCAATCAAATGACTTTATTTATTCTGTTTCGGGATAAAGTTCGTTTACCGTATCATAAACCGCATTGTTTTCAAGGCGTAATGCAACAAACAAAGATATTATCGCACAAACGATTTTCAGTATATACTCGAAATACCCTATTGACGACGGGAAAACCGTCAGAATATAGAGAATAATTGCAAGAACGAGCAGCAAATAAACCGAGAAAGATGAATCGCTCTTTTTTGCGCCAAGAAGTTTTGTTAGTGAAACTACCGTCCCCATAACAACCGACCAGCAGGATATCAGAAACGGGAAACTTATGCAGTCCCAAAAAATCAATTTGTTCACCTGCTCGTAACTCTGTTCCATGTATGAAGCAAGGTAGACAATAGCAAGAACAGTATTGTTTTCCTGCCCCGACACTGCGACTTCTATAGTAGAAAACAACCCCGAGTATAAAGACGAAAGCGAATTTATGAAAGCATACCCCATTCCCACGCATACGGCGAGAAGAATATTAGTCGAAGTATCTGTAATCGAATAGATTTTAGAAACGATTGCAAGAAAATCCGCTTCGCCCACTCCCCACAATACGGGAACGATAAAAATATCGATGGTGTTCTGATAAATGGATTTAACAAGCAACGAATCGACAAGTCCGTTAATCAGCACAAACAAAAACATACCGAAAACGAAACAGAACAACATCTGAAAAATCGTTATGTTACGTCTGCCGTTCAGTTCGTACTGAAAAGTTATGAAGAACAACGGCAATACCGCAGACGTGTAAAACAAAAACAAAGGAACATAGATTTTCGAGTCTAATATTTTTGCACCAATATACACAAAGACGGCGAAAAACAAAGAAAACAACGCATATTTTACCGATTTTACAGGGCGCAAAGAATAATATGCCGGCTGCTTCGATTCGTCTTTAACGGGAGTAAGCGCCGCCAAAATTAACTTAAACACGCTTACTTTCAACTTTTTTTGCTCGGCTTTTTCTTCAGGCACATCGATTATGGACGACGAAACAAGGTATTCGTTTTGCTCAAGGTTTTCAACTTTCAACAAATCTTCGTTATTAGTTTTTTCCGTCATCTTTTATCACCTTAAATTCAACGAAAAAGTTGCTTCCGCAGCCTTTCTTCGATATAACGCCGAAACGCAGTTTGTGATTTTCGAGTATAGTTTTTACGATAGACAACCCCAAACCCGTTCCTTTTACAGGGCGCTGATGCGTTTCGGAAAATCTGTAATATTTTTCCCAGATAGTATCGATCTGATCCGCGGCAATTCCTTTTCCGCTGTCGATTATTTCAAGAAGGATAACCGATTCGCGCTTGGTAAGATAAATTTTAACCGTCTTATCTTCGCCCGTATAGTTAATCGAGTTACCGATAAGGTTGTAAACCACCTGCTCGATCTTCTTTTCATCGCATTCTGTAAACGCGTCGGCGTCGATATGACTTTCGATAATGTATCCTTTTGCCGAAATAAAATCGTTAAAACGATAAATTACCCTTTCTACGAGCTCCGACAAATCAACCTGCGCCATTTCTATCGTCGTCGTATTATTCTGAAGTTTAGACAAATCAAGTATATCGTTTACAAGCATCGTCAGTCTGTCTGCTTCTTCGATAATAACTTCGGTGTGAGCGTCGCGTTTTTGCTTGTTTTCGCCCGAAATATCGCGTATCATCTCGGCGTAAGCCTTGATCATCGTAAGCGGCGTTTTTAAGTCATGCGAAACGTTTGCAAGAAGATCCCTTTGAAGGGAGCCCGCTTTCGATACGCCTTCTTTTGCATAGTTAAGCGCATCTGCAAGTTCGTTCAGCTCTTCGTAACTTTCGCCTTTGAAAACAATGTTATTATCGCTTTCAGCCCAACGTTTTGCCGTGTTCGACATACGACGTATAGGCGCGGACAGTTTTGTCGCAATACTCCATGCAAGGAAGAACGACAAAACGACAACGATTACCGTAACGATAATAAGTTGATACTGAACGACAGATAAAGTTTCGTTAAGCGATTCTTTATCCGAGATTAGAAATAAACAGAATTCGCCGAGCGCGTTTGAAACGTTTGTTGCGTAAACGCAGAATTGAGTTTTATCGCCGACGTCGGCAAAGTAATCGCAAAGATATCCGTTCTGAAGTTCGGTTCCCGAATTAAGCCGCTTAATCGCGTCGTCAAAAACCGAAGAATTCTTGATATAATCGGGTCCTGCCGTCGTAGGCGGCGTACTCCCCGGAATAAAATAGGCGTATGGCGATTCGACTACCCGTTCGCCCTTTTCGTCTTTATAAACAAGATACGTGTAAATTCCCGACGAGTTCGCACTGATTGCCTTTGAAATCCATTCGTCAACCATTGCGTTTGTCACGGTATCTTTTTTATTCATCAATTCGGCGAGTTCGCTACCGGTTTTTTTCAGATTGTTATAACGGACGCGCTGATAAAAACTGTCCAGAAAAACTATCTGAAAAATCCACATCGCCAAAATAATAATTACTGTGTACAGAATGAAGTACAGCCAGATGAAGTACCTCATTCTGCGCAAATTACCCAATTTCATTCGGTACTCCGATTTACGCGTCGAATTTATAACCGTGCCCGCGTAAAGTTATAATAAATTTTCTGTATTGTTTCAGATTGCTTCTGAGCATTTTAATGTGCGTATCGATCGTCCGGTCTTCCCCTACAAATTCGAACGCCCACACGTCTTTAAGCAGCGTTTCGCGCGAAAGAGCCTTGCCCTTGTTTTTGACCATATAAAACAAGAGTTCGTATTCTTTGGGCGTAAGTTCTGCTTTTTCACCGTCGACATAAACATTTCGGCCTTCGATATCAACTTCAAGCCCTTCAAACTTATAAACCTGACCGTTTTTAGCCTGTATAGACGAATTTCTGCGTTTTAAGACGGCAGTAACGCGAGCCATAACTTCTTTTGGCGAAAAGGGTTTAACGACGTAATCGTCGACACCGAGTTCAAAACCAAAGAGTTTGTCGTATTCTTCGCCGCGCGCAGAAAGCATAATTACGGGTACGTCGCCCGATTTACGGATTTCTTTAACGGCGGAAAAACCGTCGAGCTTGGGCATCATTACGTCCATAATAACAAGATCGTACTTGTTTTCAAGACATTTCTGCACGGCTTCCATTCCGTTAAACGCGCAATCCACCGCAAAATTTTCGAATTCGGCGTATTCGCGCAGCACTTCTATAATCTTTTCTTCGTCGTCGACAATAAGTATTTTTTGTTGCATTTTTCCCTCCGCCCGTAACATTGTCGGTTATCAATTCCGAGTTTCTAATGTCGCGAGTGCATATTATTTATTTTTTTAGCAAGAACCGATTAGCGGTTCAGCCGTATCGTCTTATTTTGTGAGAACAAAAGTTTTTTCTCCGTTTTCGGTTCTTTCGGTCATATATGCGGTTCCGCCCGAAGAGAGAGCCGCAGCATATTCTTCATTTATAAATTCTATCGCAGCGTTTCCTTCTACCTGCCATATCGTACCGAAATAATCTTTTGCCGCATCAGCAAAATCGTCTTTTCTTTCTTCGTAATGCGGACAGCACATTCCGTTTATTTTTCCTATACCGTCGCAAACGTGATATTTTCCGCCGTCGGAAAAAGCATCCGAATCGGTATACATTTTTTCAAACCAGCAAATCGCGCCGGCAGACAGACCGCATACTATAACGCCCCTGTTGTATGCGTCAAGAACAAGATTAAAAACACCGGTTTTTTTCCAATGTTCAAGCATATACAACGTATCGCCGCCGCCTATGTAAATCATATCCGCCTTTTCAAACTTGCTTTTTATTTTTTCTGCGTTCATTTCCCCGTAAACGGAAAGAACGCAATCAGCTTTAATATCGAATTCGCCCGTATATGTCTTACGAAAGCTGTTAAAATACGGCATACTGTCATGACTTGCCGTACCTATAAAAACGCCGACCGCACGCTTATCTCCCGCATGGAGTTTAGCAAGTTCGGCAACCCGTCTGTCAATATCGAGCGTAGTTTTCTCTGCAATCGAACCGCCGCCGATTGCAATCAGATGTCTTTCAGCCATTCTTCTTTATGTACTCCGTAATATCGCTTGCCGTATTGTTCAGTTTGCCATGCATAACAAGGTCAAGAATTTTATTCAGCTCGGCACCTATTTCTTTGCCCGAATATCCGTATTTTTCAAGATCGTTTCCATTTACGGCAAGCATAGTAATTTTATAACATTCGTTGTTTTTAAGTACGTCTTCGCATTGCATAATCAAATCTGCAGCCGCACATTTATATTCATCTCTTACGACGGAAAAAGCGAACTTTTTGAAATAGTCGTAATCATCGCCGACTTTCATAAGAATTACTTTTGCAATATAACGATTATCTGCGCCATTGCCTTTCAATGTGTAAAAACATTCAATACAATCGAATAATTTAACTATAAGTTTTCTTAGAAGATTTTCGGATCGCATTTTATCCGCAATCTTCAAAGCGTCGGATTTACTCTTATTTATCGCATAAAGAAAGATCGAAAATCTGAGATAAAAATCGCCTTCGCATTCCGCAGCCTTTTTTAGCGCAACCGAATATAAATCTTCGTCTATTTCAGTTTTAAGACTTATTTCCGCTATATCGCGATAGTCGCAAAGCGAGACATACAACCGCTTGCCGCCAAATATGCATTTAATTTCCGAATACACTCGTTCGCGTGAAATATTATCGAGTAACTTAGCGTTGGACTTCATTGCCCGAGCCGTCTTATCTTCTGCTATAAAACCATATTCCGACGATAATCTAAGCCCCCTTAAAATTCGTAAAGCGTCTTCTTTGAATCTTGACGTCGGGACTCCGACCGCTTTAAGAATTAAATTACGCGTATCATAATAACCGCCAAAATAGTCGATTATACCTTGATTTTTACAGAAAGCCATGGCATTACATGTAAAATCTCGTCGCGTAAGATCGTCTGCCAATTTATTACAGAAATACACTTTGTCGGGATGACGCGAATCGCTGTATTTTCCTTCGGTTCTGAACGTAGTTATCTCGTATGCGGAATTGTTTACGATTACCGTAACCGTTCCGTGCTTAATTCCGTTTCCTACAAATTTGTAATCGGAAAAGACTTTTTTAACTTCTTCGGGCTTTGCCGACGTTGTAATATCATAATCTTTGATTTTAATTCCGAGAACGGCATTACGGACGCACCCGCCGACATAATACGCCGAATACCCCGAACCGTTCAACTTGTCGATAAT
>CAKQXZ010000105.1 GCA_934292955.1 uncultured Clostridia bacterium | reverse complement strand
GTACGGACTGTTCAACGCTCAGGAAAGATGCACGCTGTTCGTCGGACCCGGGCTTGAAGTTTACGAAGGTATGATCGTGGGCGAAAACTCCAGAGAAGACGACCTTGCCGTTAACGTCTGCAAGAAGAAGCAACTTACCAACAACCGCGCAAGCGGAAGCGACGAAGCTCTTAAACTTATTACTCCTACCCAACTCAGCCTTGAACAGTGCATGGAATTCATTGCCGACGACGAACTCGTTGAACTTACGCCTAAGAGCATAAGACTTCGCAAACGCATTCTTTCGCACGAACAACGTATGAAAGACTGGGCAAGAAAACGTAAAACCAACTGATTTTACCGCAAAAATAATTGACGAATGGAATCCCTACCGACCGCAATAGTTTATTTGCGGTAAAAAAATAGCCGTTTCCGGCTATACGGGGGTGTTTCGGTTTCGACTGTATCCGGATTGGAAAGTAAGCGTACCGCAGACCGTGGCTGCGTTAAAAAACGGAAAACTTAAAATTAAATGCTGATAATAACAATTACGCATTCGCCGCTTAATTAAAAGCGACTGTCTGCTCCCGATTTATCGCGGGTCGGGAAGCGGGCATCATTTAACGCGATGAACGTTCGGAATACTCGGTTCGCGGTATTCCGAAGGCATTAAGCGAACTTTTGCGCGAGTTGCCCGCCGATCGGCTGCTTCGCGATGAGATTAAAGGTCGGATACGTACGTAGAAACCTTTTGGATCTGAATGCAACACGGCGGTTCAACTCCGCCCATCTCCACCAGACGAAAATAATCCGAACCTATGCGGCGTGATAGTTACGCGAGAATGGCTCGGATTTATTCTTTTTATCGAAAATTTGTAAGGCGGCAAGTTATTCAGTACTCGACCCCCAGCACAACCCTATTCAACTTCATCTTCAAACGCGCAAGAACTGACAGTACCCCACTGCCCGTTCTTTTTTTGTCATTTTTTCTCAATTTGCTTCAGACTGTCGTTTTGTTCGGCTTTTCATTTTTCAAAAGCTTGTCTATTCTCTTCCACGCTGTAAAATTTCAAAATCGCAGGCAGTAATGCACTTGCCATTTCATACACCTTTTCGATAAAAGCAAAAAAACCGCAGAATTTCTCTTGCGGCCTTTTTCATCTAAAACAGAATATATTAGTTTTATTATACAAAAATTGCAATTCATAAACAATCACTTTTATCATGATCATTACCAACCGTTCACTTGTTTGAATTCCATAAATTCCGCTTTATAGTCATACACGTCGGAAGGGACGAAAGTATTCAACTTTATGATTGAATCGTTTTCTGTTTCTACTAATCCGACAAAGCAAATACCATCCGCGCCTCTTGTTCTTATCTTTATATATCCGTAGATTATAAATTTAGAATCGTCCGAATTGTTCGTTAAATAATCCATACATACAAAACACTGTTCATCGCTAAGGTCAAACTCGTCCATTATCCGCTTTTCAATCTCTTTTTCAAAGGGAATTTTTGCTTTACTTTTTGTTATTGCTCTTCGCAGACATTTTTCATAATCAAGTTCCTTATTCCAATCGTTGATTGATTTCAGATAATCGATATCTTCGGCATTGAACACTTCAGCCGTATTCCGAGCAATACTTGTTCTCTCCTTAACAATATAGCACACGTCTTCGTAATAAAATACTTCATTACTGTTTGAAGCCTGACAAATTATTAAAGCAGAAAACCATATTTCTGAGCCTTTATAATTTCTTTCTTGATAGAAAAACATTATACGACCATAATTATCTTCGTCAATCTTCTCGATTTGCGGATCACATTCAAAATCCGCCCCCCAAGAATAACCGTTTACCCACAACACGCTGTTAATAGCCACCGCATACAAATCAGAATAATCGCCCAAATATTCTTTGAATGCGCAGCCACAAGAACATAAACTAATTAAAAGCATTATAAATGCTATCAATATCGTTTTTTTCATTTTTCCCTCCGACTTTATTCATTGGCAGAATCGGCAAGTTCTTTTGCGAGCGCATCTATTCCGGCAATACTCTTATCGTCTAACGCAGACATGATTTTAACGTCGTTTTCGGCAAAAGTAAGCCCTTCGGAGCCTGCAAACATTTCTTTCATCGCCTTTGTGGCAACAGGCGCCCACGAACCGTTTTCTATAAAAGCAAGCGTTCTGTTTTTATACTTTCTTTCGGTTAAATGATCGATAAATTCTTTCATTTTGGGGAACACGCCGCCGTTATAGGTGGTGGTTGCAAGCACCTGTTTATCGTATCTGAAAGCGTCTTCTACGCACTCGTGAATATCTTTTCTTGCAAGGTCGTTAAGCACAACCGTTTTACAGCCGTAAGCGGTCAGTTTTTCTTTTAACAGTTCCGCCGCCTTTTTCGTGTTGCCGTAAACCGAAGTATAAGATATTACAACGCCCCGACTTTCGGCGCGATAGCTCGACCAGATATCGTAAAGATTGACGTAATAACCGAGATTTTCGTTAAGAACGGGACCGTGCAGCGGGCAAATCGTGTTGATTTCAAGCCCCGCAACTTTTTTTAAGAGCGCCTGAACCTGAACACCGAACTTGCCTACTATGCCGAAATAATATCTTCTTGCTTCGCAAGCCCAGCCTTCGGGATCTTCAACGTCGTTTGCGCCGAATTTTCCGAACGCGTCGGCGGAAAACAGCACTTTTTCGGTCTGTTCGTAGGTCATAATAACTTCGGGCCAATGCACCATAGGCGCAGTTACGAAGTTGAGCGTATGTTTGCCGAGTTCGAGCGTGCTTCCGTTGGTTACGACCACCCGCCTTTCTTTATAATCGTTCTTATAAAAGTTAGCCATCATGGTAAACGCCGCCGCGCTCGACACGATTACCGCTTCGGGGTACTTTTGCATAAACGCCGTTATGCCCGAAGAGTGATCGGGTTCCATATGCTGAACAACAAAATACGCGGGGCTTTTGCCGTTGCATACCTTTTCGATATTATCCAGCCATTCGCCGGCAAAATCGCCTTCGACCGAATCCATAACCGTAATTTTATCGTCTGCAATAACGTAAGAGTTATACGCCATTCCGAGCGGAACGACAAACTGACCTTCGAACAGGTCTACCTTTTTATCGTTTACTCCTACATAAAAAATATCTTTTGAAACAAACACTTCGTTACTCCTTTTTACAGCAAATCGGGCATGCTTTTTGCCCTACGCTTCATGTCCTACGCATTATACCGCAAGCGATATGTTTTGTCAAACGAAAAAGCGTAAACTCGTCTGTGCTTATATACATATCTTCTTTATATACATATCTTCTGTTTATTGCTCGATAACTTTATCCGCGGTTTCAAAATTTTCTGTTTTATCGCCCGCGTTATCGCTTGAAAAAACGCCGTACTTTAACTTGATACGCTCGAGTTTTTTTTCGAACGGCTTAAATAAAACGGCAAGAAAAACGGCGTTTGAAACAGCGTATTCTATGGTTACGGGAACCGCCGCCGCCACGCATGCCGCGTATTTTTCGATAAGGAACTCGCCGCTTACCGAAACAGTCGTCCATATATCCATAAGGAGCGAGAACAGCACGCCGAAAAGCAGCCCTGCAATAATAACGGATACAAGACGTTTTTTCTTCCGCTTAAAGAAAATCAAGCCCGAAATAAAACCGATTATCCCCCATGCGAACATCTGAAAAGGAGTCCACGGACCCTGACCGAAAAACACGTTTGAACAAAGCGCGGTCATAGATCCCGTAATAAAACCCACTTCTGCGCCGAGCAGCGCGCCCGCTATAACAACGACGGCGGTAACCGGTTTGAACCCCGGAACAGGCGCAAAAATCAGTCTGCCGACGACCGATATCGCGCACATAACGGCTATTATAACAAGTTCTCTGCCCGTGTTTTCGTCCGTTTCGAAAGCGATAAAAAACGGCACGCAAGACAGCAACGCCACAAACGTCGAAACGAGCATATAATTGCGGTCGTTGAAAAGCGTTACGCCGAGAACGAGCGCAACGGGTATTATAACAAGCACTACAGCCGCGCCGATTATTCTTTTTGCCGTTCTCTTATTCTTCATTTTTGCTCATCCTGTTTCGGTTGCACATTTTTACCGCGCGCGCAAAGGTCACCGCGCCGCAAAAATTATCGCGAGTGATTCGGGCTGCAGCCGTAGTGTAATATTTGTTTTCGGATAAAAACTCGTACTTTTCCGCCACCGAAACGATTTTTCCGTCGAAATACATGGCGCATCTGTCGGCGATTTCGGCGGCAAATTCCACGTCGTGCGTTACGGCTACAATAGTTTTTCCGTCGTTTTTAAGCGATATGATCAAGCCCGCGATCTGCTTTTTCGAATACGCGTCAAGCCCCTTGGTCGGCTCGTCTAAAAGCACGATTTTCGGGTCGGTCAACAATACTTTTGCAAGAGCGACTTTCTGCGTTTCGCCGCCGCTTAGGTCGTACGGGTGCCTTTTTGTAAGTTGCGCTATGCCCGTTTTTTGTATGACAGACTCCACCGCGGCTTGCATTTCGGTTTTGTCTTTATAAACGAGTTTTGCAAGTTCGATAAGATCGTCTTTTACCGTACTTTTCAAAAACAGATTGTGCGGGTTCTGCGGCAACGCGGTCAGATTTTTTCTGTAAAGCGAATTGCCGTATTCTTTAATCTTTTTGCCCCATAATCTGTACTTGCCCTTATATAATCTTCTCGTCCCCGACAAAACGCGCAATAACGTGGTTTTGCCCGCGCCGTTCGCGCCGAAAATGCACAGAATTTCGTTTTTATAGATTTTAAGGCTTAAATCGTCTAATATATCGGGCGAATTTTTTTCGTAACGAAAAAAGCCGTTCTGAATTTCGACCGCCGTTTCGCGGTCGCTTTCTTTATCAGAGCCGACGGTTCCGTCGTCGTAGTCAGCAGTAAAGTTCTTTGCAAAATTTGTTTTTACATAGTTTTTTCCGTCTTTTACGGTAAGCGGACACGCGCCCTTTCCGCCGGTTGCCTTGAACAATCTGACAGCCGTCGGCAGCCCTTCGAAAAGGTCTGAATTCACGCCGTTTGTTTCGTATAAATCGCAAATTTTTTCGGGCGAAGAGTTTATAACCGCCTTGCCGTCGTCCATTAAAACGACCTTGCTTGCCATAGGGAACGCTTCTTCGAGCCTGTGTTCTACAAGAATTACGGTCAGCCCCAGTTCGTCGTTGAGTTTTTTAAGCGACGTTAAAAATGCGGACGCGGCTACGGGATCGAGTTGCGCGGTCGGTTCGTCTAAAATTACGACGGTCGGGCTCATTACAAGCACCGAAGCGAGATTTACAAGTTGCTTTTGCCCGCCCGACAGTTCGCATATTTTTTTGTCGTAAATATCGCCGAGCCCGAAAAAACCGCATATTTCTGCCACTTTTCGGCGGATAATATCGCTTTTTTCGCCAAGACTTTCAAGCCCGAATGCAAGTTCGTGCCACACTTTGTCCGTAACGGTCTGGTCGTCGGGGTTCTGCATTACAAAACCGACTTCAAAAGCGGCAATACGGTTATCGAGTTCGCGGACGTTTACGCCTTTATACAACACTTTACCCGTTTGCTTACCCGTCGGCGCAAGACTCTTTTTAAGAAGTTTCAATAACGTCGTTTTGCCACAACCCGATTTGCCGCATATAAGAATGAAATCGCCTTCGGAAACGCTTAAAGAAAGATCGCGTACGGCGTAAGTTTCCGCTCCGTTATATGTAAAACTTAAATTTTCGATCTTAAACAGTTCCATCTGATTTCTTCCTTGATTTCGATTACGGTCGGAAAAGCGAAAACGACCGCCGCGCAGATATACAGTGCGCATTCTTTTATTCCGAAGTTAAACGGACTTATCGTCGGATAATACACGAACCGCCCCGTTTTTATAATAAACAGCACGATTGCGGTAATTCCCGCCGCCGAAATAAGCAACAGCGATATTAAGTCGTAAGGGGTGAAAGTATAAGGCGAATATGCCGTTCTGCCCTTCAGCCCGTACCCCCTTGCGTGCATTCCGTCGGCTGTACAGACCGAACTTTCGAGCGCGTCGGTCAGCAGAATTGAAAGCACTCTGAATTTGCCGGCAAGTTTATCTACATACCCGCCCGACGAATATACGCCGAGCGTTTTTTGCGCTTCGTCGATTTCTTTATACTTGCGTTTTAACTTTGGCACGAAACCGATAATAAGCGACAGCAATAACGATAA
>CAKQXZ010000104.1 GCA_934292955.1 uncultured Clostridia bacterium | reverse complement strand
GATGGATTGTTGTGCCGGGGCGAAGGCTAAAAAGGTTGGCGTTATTATTGAAATGTACGGGCTCGGCGGTGCTGGTTGTGCGGCTTCGCCTGGATCCTTCGTAAGCAGGGCAAGTGGTACGTCTCAGGATGACGGGGAGAGTTTTGCGTTGGGTGGAGCGAAGAATGATTGCGTGACGACTTGAATAAAAAAGTTTTTGCAGAAGATTATAAATACATAAAAATACGAAAGAAGGACGGAAAAGAAAAGAAGGTAAAAGTAATTTGTAGGTTCGGGGATTGCGTATGGACTTGCTTAAACAAAAATATAAAGACGAAAAAAGGCGACTGAAGTGCGATTATAAAGCGAGAAAAAAGGTGCTGAAATCGGAATATCTCGACGCGCGCAAGGCTTGGAAAATCGCACGTAAGGATAATATTGCCGTCGGCGACGCCGAATTGATTCTGAAATCGCAATGTGACAGTCAGGGCAGACTTCGCGGAATGCCGCCGAGACGTTCGCTCATCGAAGAGATAGGAAACGCCGTTTCGCACGGGATTGGCGCGGTGTTTGCCGTGGTCGCGCTGGCGTTGATGTTGTATTTTTCGAAAACGACATTGCAACGGGTTGCCGCTATAGTTTACGGCGTTGGCATGTTTATAATGTTTCTGGCAAGCTGTTTGTATCACTCGTTCAGGTACGGCTCGACCGTGAAAAGAATTTTCAGAAGATTCGACTACTTGTCGATTTACCTGTTGATCGGGGCGACTTTTGCGCCGCTTTTACTGTGCTATGCGCCGCAGTCTTTCGGGCTTGCGTTCTTTACGGTGCAATGGGTTATCATCGTTGTCGGCATTACGCTGATTGCAGTGTTCGGTCCCGCAAGGCTTAGAAAAATTCACTTTCCGCTGTATATCGCGCTCGGGTGGAGCGGACTTGTTCTTCTTCCGATTATGGCGATACGGCACGATTACGCGCTGCTGTTCTGGATACTCGGCGGCGGAGTGCTTTATACGATAGGTATGATTCCGTTTGCGGTCGATAAGCGCGTTTCGCATTTTTTATGGCATTTGTTCGTGTTGTTCGGCGCGGTCGTGCAGTGGGTAGGCATTTTTGCTTATATATATCTGCGTTAAAAAATAATATTGGTTTGCAGTAAGATTTTGGCGCGGAAAAACTGAGAAAATATCGGTGAAATATGGTTATACTCGGAATAGACCCCGGACTTGCGACGATTGGGTTCGGAGTGTTGCAAAAAGATAAAAGCGGGAAAGCGGTTCCGCTCGATTACGGCGTTATTCTTACGCCTAAAGAAGAAGCGGTGCCGACAAGGCTTGCGATGATCGAAGAGTCGCTTATAAAACTTATCGATAAATACAAGCCCGACGAAATCGCGCTTGAAGAATTGTTTTTTAACAACAACCAGAAAACGGCTATCAACGTGGCGCAGGCGCGCGGTGTCATTCTGCTGACTTGCGTTAAAAAGTGCGGAAGACTTTTCGAATATACTCCGTTGCAGATAAAGCAGGCTCTTACGGGGTACGGGCGCGCCGATAAAAAGCAGATTCAGGAAATGGTAAAAACTTTATTGCACTTAAAAGCAATTCCAAAACCCGACGACGCGGCGGATGCCGTTGCTGTTGCTTTAACTCATGTTTTTACGAACAGATTCTCGGGTGAATTCGGGGTCAGATAAAGTTGCCTTATTTTGCGTACGGGAGATAAAAGTTTTTTGTAAAATAGCCGATAATCGACTTATAGGCGGGCTTTTTGCTTGTAATGCCTGTAAAATTCAGGCGTTAGTTTATTTGAAATTTATTGATACTTGTTTGAAATTTTATAAATACGGTGAATTATGATCGGATATGTATACGGAAAGGTAATGTATATCGACGGCAATACGTTGCTTGTGGAAAATAACGGAATCGGGTATGAAATTATATGCTCGGCTTCGGCTCTTGCGCGTATGAACGAGAAAAAAGAAGGCGGGCTGTACACCTATACGCAGGTTAAGGAAGACGGAATTTCTTTGTTCGGGTTCGATACGATGGAAGAAAAAAAGATGTTTCTTAAACTGATTTCTGTGTCCGGAGTGGGCGCGAAGATGGGGATAACCGTTCTCGGCGGAATGAGATTGAGAGATCTTGCGCTTGCAATCGCTACTTCGGACGTAAAAATGCTGTCTTCGGTTAAAGGGTTGGGCAAGAAAACGGCGGAAAGAATTATAGTCGAACTCAGAGAAAAGGTTTCTGCAGATAATTCCGATCCGTTGCCGTCAGACGTGGTTCCCGCATTTTCGGGTAGCGACGCGGAAAACGCCGTCACTGCGCTTATGAGCCTTGGGTATAATCGTGTTACCGCGGTAAAAGCTGTGAATTCGGCGTTAAGCGCGGGGGCTTCTTCGGTGGAAGATATTATCGGAACGGCGTTGAGATCGCTCGGTTGATATTTTTGATTGCGCGTTTTTGTTGCGCGTGAATTTTTGGCTGTGCCGATGTTTTGATTGCAAGGTTGCGCATATGTAGGCGCGTTGATTTTTGCAGGTTTATGTGGTGGCTTTGATAAGCGTGATATTGCGTGAACTGTGAGATAATCGACCTATAGGCGGTGTTTTGTTATTATTAGGTGACGATTTTATTGGAAATGCGGCGCAAGCGCCCGGATCCTTCGTAGGTAGGGCAAGGGAGTTTGTCTCAGGATGACGGGGGCGGCGTTGCGGGTGGAAAAGGTTGGCGTTGTTGTTGAATGCGGCGCAAGCGCCCGGATCCTTCGTAAGCCGAACAAGCGACTAAGGCTCAGAATGACGTGAGTGGCGACGGCTGAAAAATGCAGATAGGAAGAGCCGAAGAATTGACCATCGAGAGATAGAATGACGTAATGAGAAAAAGGATAAAGATATGTTGAACGATGATTTTTTGAACGACGAAGGGTGCGAAGGCGAAGATAGTCTTATTGTAAGTACCCGTACCGAATTCGACGAGATCGAGAATATTTTAAGACCGAAATCGATGGACGGCTACGTCGGTCAGGAAAAGGTGAAAAGTAATCTTGCGGTATACATGCAAGCCGCGAAGTTGAGAAACGAACCGCTCGACCATGTTCTGTTGTATGGCCCGCCGGGGCTTGGAAAAACTACGCTTGCGCACATTATTGCTAATGAAATGGGTGTTTCTATACGAGTGACGAGCGGCCCTGCGATTGAAAAATCGGGCGACCTTGCAGCGATTCTGACCAATCTTAACGAAGGCGACGTTTTGTTTATAGACGAAATTCATCGTTTGAATCATAACGTGGAAGAAATTCTGTACCCCGCGATGGAAGATTATTCGCTGGATATCATTATCGGTAAAGGTCCGTCGGCAAGAACGGTGCAGATTCCGCTGAAAAGATTTACGCTTATCGGCGCGACGACTAAAGCGGGTATGTTGTCTTCTCCGCTTCGCGATCGTTTCGGCGTGCTTTGTCGGCTTGAAATGTATTCGACCGAAGAACTTTCGGAAATCATTTGCCGCTCGGCGGAAGTGCTTAATATTTCTATTGATAAAGCGGGCGCCGACGAACTTGCTTCGCGTAGCCGCGGAACGCCGCGTATTGCAAACAGACTGCTTAAGCGTGTGCGCGATTATTCTGTGGTTCTGGGACATGAAACTATTACATACGCAGATACAAAACTCGCGCTCGAACGTATGGATATCGATCCGTTGGGGCTTGATAACGTCGACGTTCGTTTGCTGACGACTATGATAGAAAAATTCGGGGGCGGTCCTGTCGGATTGGAAACGCTTGCCGCCGCTATCAACGAAGATAAAAACACTATAGAAGACGTTTATGAACCGTATTTGTTAAGGCTGGGTTTTGTGTCGAGAACGCCGCGCGGCAGAATGTGTATGCCGAAAGCTTATGAGCATCTCGGGATAAAAATGCCGGCAAAGGCGAAGAAACAGATGTCGATTTTTGACGATGAATAGTGCGATAATCGACCTATAGACGGGTTTTTGTCGGTTTTTAGATAATGCGGTGACGGAATTGTTTGAAATGCGGCACTGTGCTGTAGGTTTTATGTAATTATTGAATTTGCGGCTTCGCCCGGATCCTTCGGCTATGCTCAGGATGACGAAAAAAGCATGACGGAGTATGTGCCGATTGAACAGAAATTACTTAAAAAAAACGGCGGAATAGGGATACAGATTCAGAATGACGGAAGAGAAAAACGCCGCTGGAGAATAATACGGGAATGACGGAAGAGAAAAAAGAGAATATGCTGAAAACAAAAGATTTTTATTATGATTTACCCGA
The DNA here is from genome assembly GCA_934292955.1 of uncultured Clostridia bacterium. Next base: position 1,944 of record CAKQXZ010000104.1, on the reverse strand, counting down.
AGAATTGATTGCGCAAACGCCTGTTTATCCGCGTGATTCTTCAAGATTGATGGTTTATGACCGTGAAAACGATATGGTTTGCCACGAACATTTTTATGATTTGCCGAAATATCTGAAAAAGGGCGATTTGCTTGTTATAAACGATACGAAAGTGTACCCCGCAAGGCTGTATGCGTATACAGAGCATGGCGGAAAGGTTGAGCTGCTTTTATTAAAAAGGCTGAATTATACCGATTGGGAGTGCCTTGTTAAGCCCGGAAAAAAGGCCCGCGAAGGGGTTAAACTTGTTATAAACGAAGAACTTTCTCTTACCGTAAAAGCGCGTACCCAAACGGGCGAACGCATTATAGAGTTCGCGTTTGACGGGGTGTTTGAAGACATCTTGTCGCGCGTGGGCGAGATGCCGCTTCCGCCGTATATTCACGAAAAACTTAAAGATAAAGACAGATATCAGACAGTCTACTGTAAAAACGAAGGCTCGGCTGCGGCTCCTACGGCGGGACTACATTTTACGCCCGAACTTATGAAAAAAATCGAAGAAATGGGCGTGAGTTTTGCTAGAGTGCAACTTAACGTCGGGTTGGGGACGTTCAGACCGGTTAAGTGCGAAAATATTCTCGACCACGAAATGCACGTCGAATATTACAACGTCGACGAGAAAGCTGCCGAACAGATCAACGCCGCAAAGCGCGAAGGCAGGCGGGTTATCGCTATCGGAACGACGAGTATCAGAACGCTTGAAACGGTTGCCGACGAGAACGGTTTTGTACATGCTTGTTCGGGAAATACGGGGATTTTTATTTATCCGCCGTATAAATTCAAGTGCGTGGACGCAGTTGTTACTAATTTTCATTTGCCCGAAAGTACGCTTATTATGCTGATTTCCGCTTTTGCAGGGCGTGAAAAAACGCTTGATTTATATAAACTCGCGGTGGAAGAAAAATACAGATTCTTTTCTTTCGGCGACGCAATGTTCATATATTAAGCGCGCTGAAACACTGAAAATGTTACTTATTTTAATATAATAAAAATGCCGATAATCGACTTATAACGCGATATATCGGTTTTTTTATAATATAAAACCCCTTGCTGAAAAGCAAGGGGTTAAGTTTTAGTTGTTAAGCGTTTAATTACGTTTTAATAAAGGTTTATTAAACGACTGATGAAATAATACGTTAATAAAATGTTTATTAAGCGATTGAAATGCGTTAATAAATGATTATTAAGCGGCGATTACGCTTTATAATAAGACGATTGAATTACACCTTAACGAAAACTTTTTTGAGTTTTGCGAATCTGGGCAGACCGTCTTCGAGCGGAGCTTTGCAATCGCCCTGAATAAGGGGCAGCGCGTATTTTACATATTCGTCGGAAACATAGGTGCCGTTGTTTGTGATCCAGTTAAGGGGAACGGTCTTTTCGGTGTTGGCTGCAAGTTCAAGCGGGAGAAGTCTGTATTCGCATTTGTATTCTTCGCCGGGCTGTCTTTCGTAGCAGACCATTTTGTCGGTTTCGCCGTTGACGGCTGCTTTAACTGCCTGACGACCTGCTTCGAAGGTTTCTTCTACGTCAACTTTGCTTGCAAGGTGCGCGCCGCATCTCTGCATAAGACTGAGTTCGATGCCGCGGGTCTTGAAACCGGTCTTTTCTTTAATCATATTGGCAAGGGTAGCCGCTACGCCGCCGAGCTGAGCGTGGCCGAAACTGTCGCGTGCGCCCTTGGATACGAGTTCGCAGATGAGTTCGCCGTTTTTGTCGTGAATACCTTCGGAAACGACGGCGATGCATTTGTTGTTGTTCCTGGCGCAAACGGCTTTAACGTCTTCGATGAATTTATCTACGTCGAAAGCGACTTCGGGAAGATAAATAAGGTCGGCGCCTAATCCTTTGTATCCTGCAAGAGCTGCAGCGGCGGTAAGCCAGCCTGCGTTTCTGCCCATGCAT
>CAKQXZ010000103.1 GCA_934292955.1 uncultured Clostridia bacterium | reverse complement strand
TTCTCGGCATAGGCGCAGAAATATGCGCTTATTACAGCGAAGCGAAAAACGGCAGTAAGGTTGCAGTAGACTACACTTTGAAAAAATACGTCAAGAAACCGCCTAAAGCAAAATTCGGAAGCGTTATCTACACCGATTTCAAAACCGTGTACGTTACACCCGATTCACACTCGAATATTGAACTTAAAATAAAGTAATATGAAAAAAACACCGAAAAAAAATTATTACACATTTGCCGTAAGCGATTTTGACGGCACCCTGTTTTCTTCAACAAAAGGCGTTGTCGATTCCGCTCTTTCCGCTATAAAGAATTTCAAAAAGGCAGGTGGCACGTTTTGCATCTGCACGGGGCGAATGACTTCTTCTATAGCTAAGTTTTACGAAGAGTACGACTTCGGCGATTACGTAATAAGTTTTAACGGCGCCGAAGTGCACAACGTTAAAACCGGCGAAAATATTTTCGAAAACCACGTAGATAACGATACCTGTGTAAAACTGCTTCGGTATGCCGAAAAAAATAACAGACGTATTCAGGTTTATCCTAACGGCGTGCTTACCGTTCACGAACTCAACGACGATTATCGCGAATACGCAAAAAGATGTCACGTGACTATATGCGACGTACCGGGCAAAGTAAGCGATTTGTTTATCGAAAAAGGATATACGAGCGGAAAAGTGCTGTTTTACACCGACGACGAAAAGCGCGGGCAAATGCTAAAAGAAATTAAAGCGATTACAGGCGATAATTATGAAGTGATCTGCAGTAATAAAGAGCATATTGACGTTATGGCTAAAGGCGTTTCAAAAGGCAATGCACTTTTAATCCTTTGCAATTATCTCGGAGTCGACATAGAAAAAACAATATGTTTTGGCGACGAAAAAAATGATTTATCTATGTTAAAATTCGCAGGGCTTGGCGCGGCAACCGCTAACGGGAATCCCGACGTACTAAAAGAAGCCGATGTTATAGTGCCCGCTTGCGACGACGGCGGCGTCGGCGCGGGACTTGAATTATATTGTATTAAGCCTTAACGCATAAGTATAATGCGCGAAATAATTAGGCGCAAAGCACACTTTCACTATAAACTTTTACAAAAAGTTTTCGTATGCGAATAAAAAACAGTTGTCTTTTTCTGAAAAACAGCATATACTTTTAAGAAAAGGAGATAAATCTGTATGGATGACAAATATCTTATTGTAAGCACTTCCGTTCTGCCGGATTATATGGTTAAGGTCGTTGAAGCGCGCGAATTGATAGAAAGCGGAGATCGAAGCATAAGTCAGGCTTGCATAGAAAAAGGCATCAGTCGCTCAACTTTTTATAAGTATAAAGACAATGTGTTCCGCCCGTCGCATAAATACGGCAAAAAAAGTATTTTCGCTTTCAAAATGGCTGACGAAAAAGGCGTTTTAAGTAAAGTACTTTCGGTTATTTTCGAATATAACGCAAACGTTATAGCAATCAACCAGGCAATGCCTATTAAAAACTACTCTTACGTTACCATAACCATTGATATGAGCGACACAAACGCCAATCTTCAGGAGCTGACCAAAAAACTGAAACAGATTCAGTATGTGAAAAGCGCAAATATCATTGCTTTCGAGTAATTACTTGTCTTGCTGCTTAACTCAAAATACATAAATAACCGTCGGTGCATATACTAATGTATCGGCGGTTTTATTTATGTCTGAATATTCTGTCAATCTGATCGGCGCAAGCGGACTTGTAGGAAAAACTTTTTTGAAAATTCTGTCCGAAGAACACTTCCCCGTCAAAAACATAAACATGTTCGCGAGCGCAGAAAGCGCAGGAAAAACAATCCGTTTTAACGGCAAAAAATATTATTTACAAACGCTTTCAAATAGACTTCCGGGCGCCGATTTCACGCTATTTGCTACAGATAACGGCATATCGAAAGAGTATATTCCTTACGCTCTTAAAACTTCCCGATATGTGATAGACAACTCTTCCGAATTCCGACTTAACAAAGATACTCCGCTTATAATTCCCGAAATAAACTTCTCGGATATACAAAACAGTCGACTAATTTCAAACCCGAACTGCACAACTGCAATCTGCGCCCTGCCGCTTTGGTTATTACATAATCAATTCAGATTGAAAAGAGTTCGTTTTTGCTCTTATCAGTCTGTTTCAGGGAGCGGTAAAAAAGGATTGCAAGCCCTTAAAGGCGTAAAAAACAATGCATACAAATATGATATAAGAAAGACCTGTATACCGCAAATAGGCGATTTTTCCGACGACGGATACACCACCGAAGAATTAAAAATGCGCGACGAAATACGCAAAATTTTCGTACTACCGAAACTCCCCGTCAGCGCAACTTGCGTAAGAGTTCCTACTGAATTTTGCCATGGAATAACCGTCTCGGCTGTTTTCGAAAAAGATTTTTCGATTGAAGAAGTAAAAAATATAATATCACAATCCGACGAAATCGAGCTATCGGACGATATAGCCCAAAATACATACCCCACTTCGGAAATAGCCACAGGGAAAAACAAAGTATATGTCGGAAGAATAAGAAAAGATTACGCCGAAAATAACGCGGTTTTGTTCTATGCGCTTTCTGATAATTTACGACGCGGCGCGGCATATAATGCCTACAAAATTATCAAATCGTTCATAGCAAAAAGATAGTATGGATATATATAAATTCGGCGGTAGTTCGGTAGCGACTGCAGAACGAATGAAAAAAGTTTTTTCCATAGTCGAAAATATCGACGCTTGCATAATTGTTCTCTCTGCAATAGGAAAAAAGAATTATAATGATGAAAAGGTCACAGATCTGCTTATCGAGCTAGGCAATTCTAAAAATAATACAATAAAAACCGAAATGTTAAAAAAAAGAATAAAAAATAAATTTTTCGAAATCGCCGAAAAAATCGCGCCACTCCATAAAGCCGATTATTTTAAGCAAACATTGAATTATTTTTTTGAAAATATAGGTTCATATTCGGATAATTACATTATCAGCCGCGGCGAATATTTTACCTGCCTGATTTTCTCGCTGATGACAAACATCCCCTTTATCGATGCTTCGGACATTATCCGTTTTGACACAAACAATCGTATTTCATTTGAAGAAACAAAGAAAGCGATCGGTTATATAAATTACAAAAAATTTATTACCTGCGGATTTTACGGAAGTGATAAAAAAGGGAATATAACACTGTTTCCGCGTGGCGGCGGAGATGTAACCGGCGCTGTTTTAAGCCGCGTTTGCGGTTCAAAAAACTTTTATAATTATACAGACGTAAATGGAATTTATACAATTCCGCCAGAATACTCAGGAACTAATATAACGATAGCCGAAACTAATTATTCAAGACTGAAAACAATTTGTTCTTACGGCACGCAAACGTTCTGCAATGAAGCAATTAAATATATTGCAGACAAAAAAATCACCCTTTATATAAAAAACACCTTTGATCCTTCCGGCAAAAGCACCAAGATTTCAGACGACTTCAACTCATCGGAAAAACCATGTGTTTTCGTCAGAAAAGGACTTGTAAAATTAGAAATCTCCATTTCAGAAAGATTTGAAAAATTCGGAATACTATTAGAATTATTGAAATATATTATGTCACACAAAATCGTTTTGACGCGTTTTTCATGTAATAAAGAAAGTTGTGTTTTTTATATCTTTGAAAATGATTTTTCAATCATAAAAAATCACCCTATCCTTAAAAACGCCCGCAATCAAAAGAAACTTATACAAATAACAAAGGTAATGTTTTTTACGGATAGCAGACCAATTAAAAAAAATTATTACCTATCATCAAACTGCAGCGAAAAAACAATAAAAAGACAAATCGATATGTTAATCGATAAAAATGAATAATGAATAAATATATAAAAAACGCCTGCCCTAAATAAATAATGGAACAGGTGTTTTTTACGTTACTTAAGCATAGAAAGATATTTTTCAACCGCAACCGAATCAATTCCGTCTTCTGTAATCAGCCACTTGATAAAACCGATTTCCGTATCAACCAATTCACCGGTCTTACTTATCTGACCTGCACAATCGGGAGTATATCCATGAATATTAAAGTAACTCGGCAAGAACAGTTTTCCGGTAATCAACGATCTCGGCATATGGTAGGTTTCGGTTATCAGCGTGATATTTTTCACGTTCAGTATATATGAATCACGGCTTATCAGACTCGCCGAAAATAACATGTTTTGTATTGTATCGGCAGCTTCAGTTTCAATGAGTATAGCGCTCTCTGGAACGCCGTTTTCTTTTAATCTGTCAAACATTATTTTGTATTCGGGAATCTTTTTCCCGTCAACAATATGCTCCACCCCGCCGCTTACAATAAGTTTCGGGGCTCCGCCGCGGCGATAAAAGTCTGCAGCAAAGTCTGCACGTCTTTTAGCATGTTCTGTATCGCAGCCTAAAACAATCGCATAATCGCTTTTAACTATCTTTTCATACTCACCTTTTACAAAAAGGGTTTTCACATCTGTATCGACAAGCATATTTTATTCGGCAATAAATTTGCAGATTGAGTCGGTCAACGCTGTCGGATTCTCTACGGGAATACCTTCGATGATGCACGCCATCTGATAAAGCAAATCGGTTAATTCTTTAGCCTTTTCAGTATCGTTAAGATACAAATCGTTAAGTTTTTTTACTATTGCAGATTCGGAATTAACTTCAAGCACCTTTTTCGCCTTAACTTGTCCGTTAGAGTTAGGCATAGCGTTGAATACCTTTTCCATTTCAAGCGAAATATCGCCTTCTGCCGTAAAGCAAACAGGATGATTCTTTATTCTCGTAGAAATACGGACTTTTTCGACCTTATCTCCGAGCGTTTCTTTCATAAAATCGGCAAGCGCTTTATCACCTTCTGCCGTAGCTTCCTCATCAAGTCCGAGATCGCCGCCCGCAACGCTTCTGAACTGCTTACCTTCATAATCGTTAATCGATTTTACGGTAAACTCATCAACGTCATCGGTCATACACAACACGTCGTAACCCTTTTCGGTTACTTTGTCGAGTTGCGGCATCATTTTTATCGAATCGACTGTTTTCCCGGTTGCGTAATAAATATATTTCTGATCTTCGGGCATCGCCGCAAGATATTCTTTCAATGTAACATATCCGTCATTTTTAACGGATTTGAAAAGCAGAAGATCCTGCAACAAAGTTTTATTCATTCCGAAATTCTGATAAATACCGAATTTAAGTTGCAGTCCGAAATTTTTGAAAAATTCTTCATATTCGGAACGCGATTCGTTAAGCATATTTTCAAGTTCCTGCTTAATTTTCTTTTCAATCGACGATGCAATCGCTTTAAGACTACGCGACTGCTGAACGGTCTCACGCGAAAGATTAAGCTGAATATCTGTATCAACCACGCCTTTTACAAACCCGAAATAATCAGGTACGAGATCTTTACACTTATCCGTAATAAGTACACCGTTCGTATAAAGTTTAAGCCCTTTTTCATAGTCGCGCGAATAGAAATTGTAAGGAACTTTCGAAGGGATAAAAAGCATCGCTTTATAATCAACCGCACCTTCAACCGAGAAATGAATAACGCGCAAAGGTGCTTCCGAATCAAAAAATATTTCTTTATAAAACGCGCCGTACTCGTCTTTCGTTATTTCGGTCTTGTTCTTCTTCCACAGCGGAACCATACTGTTAAGAGTTTCAAGTTCCTGAGTTTTTTCGGGTTCTTGCCCTTCGGGTACGTCGTAATTATACTTGGTGCAAAGCATCCTTATAGGATAAGTAATGTAATTGCTGTATTTTTTAACTAACTGACGAAGCGAATATTCTTCAAGATATTTACAATAATCTTCTTCTTCGCTGTCGGGTTTTATATGAAGAATAACGTCTGTTCCGAATCCGTCTTTTTCGGTTTCGGTTATATCATAACCTTCGGCTCCGTTACTTGTCCATTTATATGCCTTGTCCGCGCCATATGCCTTTGATACGACTTCGACTTTATCGCTTACCATAAAAGCAGAATAAAAACCTACGCCGAACTGACCGATTATATTTATATCGTCGGATTTAAGCGCGTCTTTATTGTTTTCGTCCCGCTTAAAATCAGAAGAACCGCTTTTTGCGATAACGCCGAGATTGTTCTCCAGTTCTTCTTCGGTCATTCCTATACCGTTATCGCTTATCGTAAGCAATCTGTTTTCGTGGTCGGCTTTAATATCGATATGAAAATCGTTTCTCGAAAGCCCTGTGTTGCCCGTCTGCAAACTCTTAAAATAAAGTTTGTCGATTGCGTCGCTTGCATTTGATAACAG
>CAKQXZ010000102.1 GCA_934292955.1 uncultured Clostridia bacterium | reverse complement strand
GCACTGGTTATGCGCAATCTCGAACCCGTAGTGATATGCGAATCGGCGGGCAATCAGGATTACGACGCATTGTTTATGAAAAACACTTACGAAAGCGTACTTTCGTGTAAACCGTAAGCCGCGGAGCTAAGCCGAAGGTATCGTAAAGCAAAAATAATTTCGACAAATAAATACAAAAAAACGCAAAATTCGTGTCATAACAGTATTGAAATACTTATATCCCGATTATATAATAAAGTACACGGGGCAGTTCGGCAAAAGCAGCCGTTGCTCACGCACAAAAAATAAATCGGAGAATGAGTATGAAAAAAGACGAGAAGATTTTTCAGGGGGAGATATATGCAAGCGATTTCGTTTTAAGGCTTGTGGATGTCTTCAGAGAAAACGGCATAACTTTCACGGTTTCGGGCGACGATCAGCTGAGCGTTACCGAAGAAGGGCAGACCTTTACCGTTAAAGTTACAAAAACTTCTTAAATTCCGACCGCCGCACTTTTTCGGCGGTCGCGAAGAAACACTAAAGAATGCATTTTTGAATTATGAAGCAAACCGATAAGAAAAAAATGGATAAGTCCGTTGCTTTCCACGGCAGAATGCTTAAAATCATTATTCCGCGCGCAAGCATAGGTTATTTCAAACTCGTAAACGCACTCGAAACAACATTGTTCAAAGGCAGAAAATCGCGCCGTTTCCGTACGGAAGAAATCTTCATTCCGCAAAAAGACGGCAATATGCGCGCGTGCATCTGTTCCGAATATACTTACAAAAAAACGGGAAACGTATACGAAAACGCGCCCGAGAATGCTTCAACTGCCGAAAACACGCTTAAAAATTCGGACGGCATATTGCAAAAAACGAGCGCAACCGCCGATAATAAAAGCGAAAAGTATTCGCGCCCCGCAATTTTGTGGATACACGGCGGCGGATATTCTATGGGCGTTCCCGAGCAGGATTTCGTTTTTATTGACCGCATTCTTTCGGCAATAGACGCGGTAATTCTTATGCCCGATTATACGCTTTCGGTAGAAAAACCGTACCCCAAGGCGCTTACCGATTGTTACGACGCACTTTTGTGGCTTAAAGAAAACGCCGAAAAACTCGGCGCGGATAAAAACAAAATTTTTGTCGGCGGCGAATCCGCGGGCGGCGGACTTTGTGCGGCGCTCTGTCTTTATGCAAGAGATAAGGGCGAAGTCAATATCGCCTTTCAGATGCCCCTTTATCCCATGCTCGACGATCGTCCCACGCGTACAAACGTCAACAACAATATGCCTTGTTGGGACACTCAGTCTAATATCAAAGCGTGGAAAGTCTATCTCGGCGACCTTTACGGAACCGACAAAGTGCCTTATTACGCCGCGCCCGCTCGCGTAACCGATTTTACGAATCTTCCGCCCGCCATAACTTATATCGGCGACGTAGAACCTTTTTACGCCGAAACCGTCGACTATTTCGAAAACCTTAAAAAGGCGGGTATAAGTGCGGAATACAGGGTATACCCCGGTTGTTATCACGCGTTCGACGTATATTGTCCTAACAGCAATCACACCAAAGACGCAATAGAATTTTTCAAAAATCAACTCGTTTACGCCGCAAAAAATTACTCGGCAAAACAAAAATAGAATAATATTCAAAAACGCTCAAAACCGCGGATAATCGACCTATACGCCGACTTCCCGCGGCTTTTTGTTATAAATCCTTACCATTTTATAATCCGTTTAACAATCAAACTTTGCTTTTCCCGCACAGCTTATTTTATTCCCGTCAAGCTCATTTCCCGTCATCCTGAGACGCGCCCGCTTGACCGACTTCCGAAGGATCCAGCCGCAAGGCGCACGCTCCACAACGCCGAACCCGCGCATGTTATTAAAGATCGCAGCCGCATTAAAAAGCCCCCCTTCAAAATCTTAGTGCAAAATATACAATCGCCGCGGGCATAAATTGAGCAATTTGCCTATTGTGTTTTTATGCGATATGGTTTATAATAATAAGGTAAAAACAAAAATTTGCTCGGAGGCAAGCAATGGCAAGTCTTAATCTTAAGCACATCTACAAGGTTTATTCTTCCGGTGTTACCGCTGTTACGGACTTTTCGCTCGATATCGAAGATAAAGAGTTTATCGTTTTCGTCGGTCCTTCCGGCTGCGGTAAATCCACCACGCTTCGCATGATAGCCGGTCTTGAAGAAATCACCGACGGCGAACTTTACATCGACGGCAATCTCGTAAACGACGTTCAGCCGAAAGACAGAGATATCGCAATGGTTTTCCAGAACTACGCTCTGTACCCGCACATGACCGTTTACGATAACATGGCATTCGGTCTTAAACTCCGCAAAATGCCCAAAGACGAAATCGACGCAAGAGTTAAAGAAGCAGCAAGAATTCTCGGTCTCGAAATTTATCTGCAAAGAAAACCGAAGGCACTGTCCGGCGGTCAGAAACAAAGGGTTGCGCTCGGAAGAGCAATCGTTCGTGAACCTAAGGTATTCCTTCTCGACGAACCGCTGTCCAACCTGGACGCTAAACTCCGCGCTCAGATGAGAACCGAAATTACAAAACTTCACCATCGTCTTGCTACCACTTTCATTTACGTTACGCACGACCAGGTCGAAGCTATGACCATGGGTACCCGTATCGTTGTTATGAAAGACGGTTTCATTCAGCAGGTTGACGCTCCGCAGAAACTTTACGATTTCCCCGCAAACAAATTCGTTGCAGGCTTTATCGGAACTCCGCAGATGAACTTCTTCGACGCACATCTTGTCGGTACTAAAGACAGAGTATGCGTAGAATTCGAAGGCAACACCGTTGTTCTTCCCAAGGCTAAGTCCGATAAGATCGAAGATCTCGATAAATATCTCAACACCGGAAGAGACGTCGTATTCGGCGTTCGTCCGGAAGACATGCACGACGAAGCAAACTTCATATCCAACTCGAGAGATTCGGTTGTAAACGTTGTTGTCGACGTTGTTGAAAAACTCGGTGCAGAAACTCAACTTTACTGCGTATTCGATAAAGGCGAAGTTGCCGAAGAAGAACCCAATAAGATCAAGAGTCTTGTAGATAACGAAACTCAGATGATCGCTCGCGTAGATTCCAGAACGACCACCGAAAGGGGCCAGAAGATCGAACTCGCTATCGACATTATGCATTGCCATCTGTTCGATAAAGAAACCGAACTTACCATTCTCAGCGGCGAAGGCACCAAGGCTTACGTTCCCGAAAAAGAACTTGAAAGACTTGCAAACGGCGAAAGAATTCCCGGCGCACCTATTGTAAAAGAAAAGAAATCTTTCAAGAATCTTTTCAAAAAGAAGAAAGCCGAAACTCCCGCCGAAGAACCCGCTGCGGCTGAAAAAGAAGACGCCAAAGAAGAATAATTTTTTGTGAATATAACGATCGGCATTTTATTGTCGGTCGTTTTTTCATGCAAAAAACAGGGTATAAACCGAGCGCGAAAAAATAAAAAATAAATAATACTTAAACAAAGGCAAAAATGAGTTGACTTGCCGTTTTCTTTTTGATAAAATGAAACACGATGTTATTAACTGCCGTGGGCGAAGGAGGGTTGTGAATGTCCACTATCAGAGTTGGTGAAAACGAATCGTTGGATAACGCTCTTCGTCGTTTTAAGAGAAAATGCTCCCGTGACGGAATCATCGGCGATATGCGCCGTAAAGAGCATTATGAAAAGCCTTCCGTAAGACGTAAAAAGAAAGCGGAAGCGGCAAGAAAAAGAAGCATAAAAGGTTAACTTTTACACCCGATAAGATATTTGGTCTTGTCGGGCTTTTTTTATGTCGATATTTGTCGAGCATTTGAGGCAAAATTCGGCATAACGGTGCAGTAGCGTAATCGGGCGATTGTCCGAAAATAAGGGGAATTACAACTTAATAAAAATATATAAGGGGATAAGGGAAAATGGCTGAGATTAAAAATCTTGCAAAAGTAGCAAAAGGCAGAATGAAAAACGGCTTTTGGAGCGATTATCTCGAAAGCGTAGATAACACTCCCGACAGCTGTGACGCGCGCAAATCCGAAGTGCTTCGGTATTACAGAATAAAAGCGGTTCGCCAACTTAACGGCGCCGACGACGAGTTGTTTTATTACAAGGTCAAGAACATTCTCGATACTTACGGCGACGTATCCGATATTATCGGCAGATTGTGCGATGAAGAATTGATGAAGACTATGAGTTTTCAAGAAAAGCAGTGTTATCTTTTTGAGTTATCCGACCGATATCGCGAGTGCCGCGAACGCTATTTCGAAGAAAAGAAGTTCGAAAAATCCGAACCCCCATCCAACACCCGCTCATCCTGAGCGTATCACAACGCACGGTTATCCTGAGATGCACCCGCTTGCCCAACCGACGAAGGCTCCAGCCACGCAGTGCCGCACTTTTCAATAATTACGTCAACCTGATATTATCACTCGTTGCGCAAACAACAATCAAAATCAAACAAAAAAACCTTAGAACACGAAGTTCTAAGGTTTTTTGGAGCTGATAACCGGAATTGAACCGGTGACCTCATCCTTACCAAGGATGCGCTCTACCGACTGAGCCATATCAGCAATGCAAAGACATCTCTTTACAGCCTTTACATAATATAATATCGCAGCGTGAATGTCAAGAAAAAAACGCCCTTTTCTTGTATTTTTTTATTTTTTGCCATACAGGTCGCGCCTGATACGGGGCAGAGCGTTTTCCGCTTCGCCGAGCGGTTTGCCTATATTGCGGTAATCGTGTCGTGCGGCAAATTTCTGAAGCAGGTCGAGATCGTACCCGAAAAGTTTTTGCTGAACGTCGGTTATCGCTTTAAGATAGGCTTTTGTTTCGCTCCCCGCGCAGGAAGAGTATTCCAAAATACGGGCAAAATGTCTGTTGCAAAACCCGTTCGCATTTTTAAGAGTTTCGGCAAAAGGCTTTTCGTTGGCGAACATCTGCGCTATGGTTTTGTAATATTTAATCATTTCGTCCGCCGTAAGGTCACAAACAATGCATTTTTCGCTTTCGGCAAGAAGAATTTTAGCCGCCTTTCTTGCGGCGAACGCGCTTGTCGGAACGGTCAGTTTTTCGGCAACCTTGGTTATACGTGTTTTAGTTTGCAGAGCCAGCCCGAGTTTAGACGGCATCGAGTACAAAAGGTCGAAATGTCTGCCGCAAAAGCCCTTTTCGTTAACCGATTTTCTTACGTCGTCGTCCATGCAACCGTCGCCGAGCAGTTCGCGGCAAATGCCGTTTTCCACAATTTTTTCTATTTCGCAAAGCGGGCAGAAGTCGCTTTCTTCAAATTTTTCGTGTATAAGTCCTGTGTTGATGTGGTATCTCATGTCGTTCTCCGTAAGGCTTGCCGTCGCGTGTCCGCCGAGTATTATTGACTCTGATCGGATTATAACAGAAAATTTAATAAAAATAAAGCAAAACATAATAAAAAAACTTGCAAAGCGTAGCGGATTGTGTTAAAATGGTCAAGCGAAGTCGGGAGAGCATGCTATGGTTTGCGAAACAGTAGATTTATACGGATATTTCAATGAAAAACGCCCCGAAAACGGCGCAGGTTATCTTGATGTTTCATGCCATAATATGAGTAATGAAACCGGGCTTGACAGAGTTCGTCCCGCAATGCTGGTTATTCCGGGCGGTGCGTATGCAATGGTTTCCGACCGTGAAGGAGAACCCGTTGCAATAGAATATTTAAGGCACGGCTTTAATACTTTTGTTCTTAAATATACATGCAGCCCCGCCGTTTATCCCACGCAACTGCGCGAAGCGGCAATGGCAATGATATTTATCCGCGAAAATGCAGAAAAGTATCATATAGATCCCGCTCATGTCTCTGCAATCGGTTTTTCCGCAGGCGGTCATTTGTGCGGTTGCCTCGGCACTATGTTCGATAGTGCGGATATTAAACTTCGCAATCTTTCTTTTGTAAGACCGGACGCGGTGATATTAGCATATCCCGTGTTCATATATCGCAACGACGATACTTTGTCGCACGTCGGTTCGTTCGAAAACGTTACGGGCAACGATGAAAAATTAATGAAGTATTTGTCGCTCGAAAATCACGTTACGGCAAATTCGTCGCCCGCATTTATCTGGCACACCGTCGACGATAGTTGCGTTCCCGTTTACGGCTCGCTCGTTGCGGCGCAGAAGTATCTGAGCGAAAAAGTTCCGTTCGAAATGCATTTATTCCGTTCGGGGCAGCACGGTCTTGCTGTCTGCAGCGAAGAAACGAACGTTGTAAAAAACGACGTCCGCCCGTGGATAGAGTTATCCGTAACGTGGCTTAAAGCACTGGGCTTTAATATGTATTCTTAATATTCAATCGCGAAAGCGATATGCTACTGTGGCTCAGTCGGTAGAGCAGCTGATTCGTAATCAGCAGGTCGCCGG
>CAKQXZ010000101.1 GCA_934292955.1 uncultured Clostridia bacterium | reverse complement strand
AGAGCGTCAAAGTCGTTCTTAACGGCGATGAGCAAATGCTTAAACGCGAGGCGTTCTGCGTTGCGAAAGCATGACTATGCAAAAAAGCTTGTCCGCTATTGTTTGGAATGTGACAATCTGGCTGTATTTTTTAATTCGTTTGATTACGGCAAAACTCTTATTGTTGAAGAGCGTATGAGAATCTTTTTTCTGCTTTCCGATAGTTTTCTTTACAAAAATTGCGAATTTTTAGAAGAAGTGCCTTATATTGATCCGTTTAATCTTGTTGAATCAGAAAAGATTTTTATTAAAAAATACAGTTTTTTAATGATTTTTTTAGAATCATTTTCGAGTATGACGTTTCTGAAATAACGGTTTTTTTATCGGTAGACGGTTCGGTTGAGCATTCCGACGAGTTTATTCCGTTATCCGCAACTCCTGAAACTTTTTTGCATATATTGTTCGACAGTGTAATAACCAATGCAGACAAATGTGCTTATCAAATCCCTTCGTTGAAATTTACAATTCATTCGCCCCGCATGGTTAAGCTATTGAATTCTTGATTTGCAATCACCCCGTCATCCTGAGTCCCGCTCACTTGCTCGGCTCACGAAGGATCCAGGCGAAGCCGCACGACCCCCAACGCCGCGCCGCACGTTTCAATAATCAGTAACCACAAAAAAATAGCGTAAGCCACGAAAAACGGTTTACGCTATTTAATTTTATTTCAATTCATTTTCTTTCCAAATCGACGGAGTAATCCCATGTTTTTTTCTGAATGCTTCGTTAAACCCGTACACATTTTCATAGCCGATTGCGGCGGCGATATCGCTTACGGTAAGGTCGCTGTTTTTAAGGAGTTTTTCTCCTTCTTCCGTCCGCTTGTCGGTAAGCAGAGTTTTGAAATTTTGCCCGAACAGTTTTTTTGTCAGTCTTGAAAGATACTGTTCGTTTATCCCCATAAGCCGAGCGCATCCCGCAAGGGAGCCGCAAACGAATTCTTCCGAAACGTATTTTTCAATCTGCCTTTTATATTTTTCTTCCCGCGATTCAAAAAACGGCTCAAAAAACTCATTGGTCTTTTTGCAAACGGTAATTTTTTTAGAAAGAGCCGATACCTGTTCGAGCAGTGCGGTCAGCGTAGAAACGACCGCACGTTTTTTATTGTGCTTTTTATCCGAAAGCGAAAGCGCAACCAGATTTTCAATCAGATTGTTTATAACAAGATTATCGTCCGACTTAAAAACGATATACGCGGGCGAGCCGTTGGCGCGGAAGTTTTCTTCAAAGAATTTTTTCAGAATATCGTCGTCGGTTTTTTCGTTAAAGCCGAGCAGATACTTATCCGAAAGCAGAATATTCAGCCCGAGATCGGTTGCCGAAGTTTTTGCAATCGAGTGCCTTGCGAATTTATTCAGAATAAGCACGTCGCCGTCGCCGAGCGAAACGCTGTTGCCGTTTATCCTGTGCGTAATCGTCCCTTCGGCGCAAATCATAATTTCGGTGTAGTCGTGCCCGTGTTCCGGGAATTCCGCAAACCGCGGGTGCCGTCTGAAAAACACTTCGTCGCCGTCTTCGAAATACGTCGCCCCGCTTATTTTTTTACTTTTCCTTTTTGTATACCCGTTAAGGTCGACCTTGCCGTTTTTAATAATTTCCTGTTCTTCGTCGGTCGTCTTTCTCAATTTTTCAGTCAATTCTTTGTTCATATTTTTCACCGCTATTTTTTAATGCTTGGCTTATTTCGTCCCTTGGTAATTTTCATGGCTGCCGCTTTTTAACCTTCTTTTTTTTGTGTTGCAATTTTTACAATGGTTTCAATTTTTGTTTCCCCGGCATTTTCTATGGCAGCCCCTTTTTAGTTTTTATTGCAATTTTTTGTTTCGTTTTACGCTTTTTTCTTCATGTGCCATGATTATACACCAAAATTTATAAAAATGTCAAATTTCGAGAGTATGAATGTCAAGTTTTTGCATTGAATACGAAAAAATAAAATGCTATAATATAGAAGTAATCGGGCAGTGCTTTCTGCCAAACTCTTTAAGGGGGGTATGACAAAATTATGGAGTATTATCTCGCCGTCGATCTTGGTGCGTCGAGCGGTCGCCACATTGTGGGATACGAAAAAGACGGAGAAATTATTCTTGACGAAATCTATCGTTTTCCTAACGGAATGAAAGAGCAAAACGGTCATTTAGTCTGGGATACCGACGAAATTTTTAATCACGTAAAAGCGGGAATCTCGCTTGCGTTCAAGAAATACGGCGCAATAAAAAGCATGTCTATAGACACTTGGGGCGTCGATTATGTGTTGTTGAACGGCGAAAGTGTAATTTATCCCCATTTCGCCTATCGCGACGACCGTACGATAAAGTCGTCCGAAGAAGTGCATAAAATCATTCCTTTCAAAGAATTATATGCGCGCACGGGCATTCAATATCAGGCATTCAACACCGTTTATCAACTCTATGACGATAAAATTAACGGCAGGCTCGATAACGCAACCGACTTCCTTATGATCCCCGAATATCTCGAATATCTGCTTACGGGCAACAAAGTTAAGGAATATACCGATGCGTCTACGGGTGCGTTATTAAATCTTAAAACGCGTGAATTTGACCCCGAAATTATCGAAAAACTCAATTTACCGCCGATTTTATTCAAAAAACTGAATAAACCGGGTGCAAAAGTGGGAAAATTCAAACCTGAGATTGAAAAGGAACTGGGCGGAAACACAACTGTTATCGCTTGCGCTTCGCACGATACGGCAAGCGCATACGAAGCGGTCGATTGCCCCGAAGGCTCGGTTATTTTGTCAAGCGGAACATGGTCGCTTATAGGTGTAAAAATTCCCGAAGCCAACGCTTCTGAAAAGTCGTTAAAGTCCAATTTCAGCAACGAAGGCGGCAACGGCTACTACCGTTATCTTAAAAACATAATGGGTATGTGGATTGTTAACAACGCCAAAAAGGAACAGAATTTATCGTTCGATCAAATTTTCGAAATGGTCAAAAAATCCGATTATTGCGAAATTTTCGACGTAAACGACCAGACTTTGAACGCGCCAAAAAACATGACAAATGCAATTTTAGAGTTGTTAAAGAGAAGTGGAAAAGCGGCTCCGAAAAACGCGGGCGATTTATTCAATTCCATATTCCACAGCCTTGCAAACAGCTACGCCGAAGCCGTTAGGAACATCGAAGAAAATCTCGGTACAACGGTCGATTCTATATATGTAATAGGCGGCGGCGCGAAAAACGAATATCTTAACGCGCTTACCGAAAAATATTCAAACAAAAAAGTAGTGGCGATGCCCATCGAGGCAACCGCGCTCGGCAATATAAAAATTCAGATGAGGTGTAAATAATGAACAGATTCGAAGATGCCGCGAGAATTTATGCTCAGGCAGGAGTAGACGTTGAAAAAGCGCTTGAAAGACTTTCGAAAATTCCCGTTTCCATGCATTGCTGGCAAGGCGACGACGTAAAGGGATTTTTATCGGACGGCGAACTTTCGGGCGGAATTCAGACAACGGGGAATTATCCCTATCGCGCGCGCAATTTTGAAGAATTGACCGCGGATATGGACTTTGCGTTCGCGCTTATCCCCGGTAAAAAACGTATCAATCTTCACGCGATATACGCCGTGACCAAAGAGAAAAAAGACGTTGACGAACTCACCGTAGAAGATTTCAGACCGTGGATCGACTGGGCTAAAAAACGCGATATCGGCATAGATTTTAACCCGACGCTTTTCTCTCATCCGATGGTGAAAAACGGCTTAACCCTTTCTTCGCCCGACGAAAACGTGCGTAAATTCTGGATAAAACACGTTAAAGCGTGCAGAAAAATCGCAGCCGAAATCGGTAAAGAACAGGGCAGCCCGTGCCTTAACAATCTGTGGATTCCCGACGGATTGAAAGACGTTCCCGGCAACCGTCTTGCACCGCGTATGCGCCTTAAAGCAAGTCTTGACGAGATTTATTCTGTCAAATACCCCAAAGAATATATCGTTGATTCGGTGGAAAGCAAGGTGTTCGGTATCGGCGTTGAAAGTTACACCGTAGGTTCAAGCGAATTCTATATGAACTATGCCGCGCTCAACGGGCTTTGCTGCCTGCTCGATAACGGACATTATCATCCTACCGAAGTCGTTTCCGATAAAATTCCGTCTATGCTCGCGTTCTTCGATAAAGTCGCGCTGCACGTTACCCGCGGCGTAAGATGGGACAGCGATCACGTCGTAGTATTCGAAGACGAACTTAAAGAAATTGCCAAAGAAATCATAAGAAACAACGCCGATCAGCGCGTTCTTATAGGGCTCGATTATTTTGACGCGTCTATCAACAGAGTCGCGGCGTGGATTATCGGTATGCGCAATATGCAAAAAGCGTTGCTGTGGGCGTTGCTCCTTCCCAACGAAGAAACGACGAAACTGCAGGACGAAGCGCGTTTTACCGAACTTATGTATCTTAACGAAAAGATGAAAACCTATCCTTTCGGCGACGTTTGGGAAGAATATCTTAAACGCAACAATGTAAAAAGCGAATTTTTCGGTGAAATAGAAAATTACGAAAAGGAGATGAAAAACGTAAGATGAAAGACATTCTGACCGCGCCTTTTATTAAGGAAATGTGCGAAGTAACGGCAAATATGTATCGTCAGGGCTGGGACGAAAGAAACGGCGGCAACATAAGTTATCTGCTTTCGGAAGAGCAGGTTGCCGAATATCTTGACGTAGATAAGGTTATCCGCGAAATTCCCACCGGGTTCAAAGCGGAAAAACTTATCGGTAAATATTTTATGGTTACCGGCACGGGTAAATATTTCAAAAACGTAACTGCCGATCCCGAAACCAATCTCGGTTTGTTCAGAATTGGCAAAGACGGGCAGACCGCAGAACTTTTATGGGGTTATAAAGACGGCGGAAAATTCACTTCCGAACTTCCCGCGCACCTTATGACTCACAGCGTTCGCCTTGAAAAAGACCCCGAACACAGAATAGTTATGCACACTCATCCGACCTATACCATCGTTATGAGTTCCGTTCTTCCCGTAGACGAAAATCTGTTTACGCACACGCTCTGGCAGTATAATACCGAAGCTATCGTAGTTTTCCCAGACGGCGTAGGCGTTCTTCCCTGGATGGTTTGCGGAACAAACGAAATAGGCGAAGCAACCGCAGAAAAAATGAACGAACATCGTCTTGTAGTATGGACGAACCACGGAATTTACGGAACGGGTAAGGATATGGACGAAACTTTCGGGCTTATCGAAACCGTTGAAAAGACCGCTCAACTTTACATTATGGCAAAAGATTGCACGGTCAATAAAATATCCGACGAGCAACTTAAAATGCTTTGCGAAAGATTTAATCTTACTCCGAGAAAGGGTATAATAGACTAATCTGATATAAACGTTAAACGCCGATAAACCGACCTATAAGTCGATTATCGGCGTTTTTGCATGGCGTTATGCGGTTATTGAGCCTTGTTTTTACGCCTTTTTTGCGATTGCCGATTAACGATTTCGAGCCGTGCTGAATATAATGACGGGGAGCGGGTAAATCTGATAATGCGGGTAAGTATAAATAGTTTTTCGGGCGACGCGGGACTGTGCGACCTGACTGTGGTGCCTTTTGGGGTTATAGGCGAAATCGATTATAAAAAAGAACTCGGCGGAGAAACAAAAGAACTTGTGAAACTCGGGCATCTTTCAAAAAAGCAAGGCAACGCCTGTTTGTTCTGCGCGCCGTCGGATAATCATGGCTTGAAAAGACTTTCGGCGTTTCTTTTCGAAAAAGGCAGACTAAGCTCTATTTTTGACGTAAACGACGGGAGCGGAAAATATTCGCCGTCTTACGGAGTGGGAACGTTTAACGTTAACGGCGTGAAAGCAGGTGTTCTTATAGGCGACGACGGGTTCGATTGCGACCTTGTAAAGGCTTTATCTTTATGCGGGTGTAGTGCGATAATCGACATATATCCCGACTTTTGCAACGAAAAACGCGAAAATGCAGCGTGTTTTTTCTCTTACGCTTTCGGCATCGATTATTTAAGCGTGGGAACCGATAAAACGATTTGCTGTGTTGCGGGCGGCAAAAAAAATACAGGCGGAAAGTTCGGCGGCACGGAAATTTACGAATTGCCTTGCAAACGATTATACAGAGAAATTAAAATGAAAAAACCCGGAAGTCGCTGAACGGCTTTCGGGTTTGTGCTATAACACGGTTGATTTACTTGTAGCCGCGTTATTTTTTATCGCGGTATAAATATTTGTTTTCGAAGAAAATGAAAGTCAGGCATAACGACAGCGACAGCAGAACGGCAACGATTACGGCGCGTTTTACATAGTCGCCTTTTTTTACGATATCGGTTTTGGCGAGATATCCGAATTTGCCTTCGCCGTATGAAATATAGTAAACTCCGTTTTCTTCCGAATAAATAAGGACTTCGCTGTACGAAGACAGTTCGTCGATTTTGTTTTTGAG
>CAKQXZ010000100.1 GCA_934292955.1 uncultured Clostridia bacterium | reverse complement strand
ATTCCCGTAACGTTTTTCTCTGCGGGAGCAGTTGGCGAGAGAGACGTAGAGGTTACTATGCAGAAAGATAAAGCGGTCAATATTCTTTCCGTTAAGGTTCTCATAGTTACCAAAGCAATAACTTCGGCTACCGATTTCAAAGAAAACATTACAGATAAAACGGCGACTTACGGCTACTTTGTGCTTGTCAACGATATAGATTTTAATAATACGGCTCTTGAATTGCCGTCGTGGTACGATACGGGCGTTTCGGCCGGTTTTAACGATGGAACTATATATTCCGGATCGAATGTTTTCTTTGCCGGTGTTTTCGACGGCAGAGGGTATAAAATCAGAAATTACAATACCGGCAGTGACGTGGATGGCGGCAGGTACGGATTGTTTGGCAAGGTAAATAATGCGACCATCAAAAACGTAATAATAGAAGACGTTGTTTATACGGGAAAAGAATACGTCGGAATATTTGCTTTCATGTCGGAATCGTCTAAATTCGAAAATATAACTATAAACGTTAAATCCAGCGCGTTGCCTGAAAACGATATAACGGGCGGACAATATGGGTTTATCATTGGTAGGAAATTCGTAAAGACTTCGATTAAGGATATGACGGTAAACGCGGCGGGACAAGAAATTTACTCTTTCTTCGGTTATTGGATTATGAGAGAAAATAGAACAAACGAGAAGGACGGTAACTATGTTCTTTGCGAAAATGTAGTGATAAACGCTAAAAAAGTTCATTATTGGGGTAGAATCGACAGTGAACAACTCGGCGACGCAGATAGGGAAGCGCCGATGGATGTTGAGAACTATCCTGTAAACGGAGTTAGGGTAAATGTTGTAGAAGCGGCTTAATTTAATATACAGTCTTTATGCGGGCGGGCTTAAATAAGTCCGTCCGTATTTTTTAAACGGACTTTTTATGAAGGAAAAGAACGTTTGATACAAATGAAGGATTGCTATGACCTTATAGATGGAAAATATTTGACGTAGGGATTCCATTCGTTATCACTAATTACCGAAAAGGCGTCTTTTTCGCCATTTTCCGCGACCGTTCGGGCGCAGTACGTCAAGTACAGCAACCCTCACGCTCGCAAAAAATCATCAAAAAATGCGCTCTTTTCGGTGCGAAGCATTTTTGCGGATGAGAAACCGACCGCATTGCGGCTCGTTTAGGCAAGGCAAACGCCCGAAGTTGTACTTGCCGTACTACGAGCGGCGTTTAACGCCGCATAAATCGGTTTATCGCCGCAAAAATAGTTAGTGATGACGAATGGAATCCCTAAAGAAATAATGTTGTAGCGCGGTTTCCCATAAAGTTATTCAAAAAAATACGTCGCTATCCGTCGATTTCATTTTTTTATACAGACAATTCGGCGGCAAAATGGAGAATCAAATGAAAAAAAATTTAAAACAGTATATAAAGCCGGTATTAGTGTCTGTGTTGTTCGGTATGCTTAATGCTCTTAGTTGCAGATTGTTTATAGTGCCCAACGGATTTGCTTCATCGGGAGTTGAAGGAATATCGGTTATGATCAATCGGCTTACCGATTTTAACCTTGCTTATATTCAACTGATTTTCAATGTACCGCTTTGCATATTTGCTTTTTTCTGCGTTGATAAGAAGTTTTCCGTTTTTACGGTGATTTATTCGCTTATATATTCTTTGTCTTATCTTGTGTTCGATAACATGGATTTTCTTACCCGCTTTGAATACAGAGCGCTCGGGGAAGATACAATATATCCCGTTCTGGTTGCCGGCGTGGTGTCGGGGGCTGCGTATGGCTTCTTGTTTAAGGAAAACAGTTCGTCGGGCGGTGTGGATATCATGTCTCGATATATAAACAAACGAAATCCGCGATTTAATTTCTTTTATGTTACGTTTACGATAAACGCAATTATCGCTATCGCGTCATACTTTGTTTTCGTAACCGAAGTCGACGGGCAACTTATATACAGTTACAGACCTGTTTGTATGTGTGTTTTATGCGATTTTATAAGTAATTTTATAGGCGATATGATAATTAAAGGGCGTGAGTCGGCATACAGATTTTTTGTCGTTTCCGACAATGTTAGCGCAATCGAGCGTGAGATTGCGCTAAATCTTGTGCATACGTCCACCCGTTTTGAATGTTACGGCTCATACACAAACGAGAAAAAGGGTGGACTTATGTGTATCGTTACGCGTGAAGAAATCATTGAATTTGAAAGAATTCTCAAAAATCATCCCGATTGTTTTGCTTATGAAATGACGGTTAACAAGGTGATCGGGTATTTCGATAAAAAATGATATAAACTTTTGTATTGCAATGCTTGTTTTAACTCGTTTTGATTCGATTAAACGATATACGATATGTTTGAAGTCTGTCTATATTTTAATGGAGAAATGCCCGTGCATTTCTTAAAAAACGAAGAGAAGTGCGAATATGTGGAAAATCCGAGCGTGTCTGCTATTGCTTGTAAAGATTCGTCCGAACACTTTATTGCCGTCAATGCGTAATCCAATTTCTTTTTGCTGAAGAATTTTCCTACGCTTATACCGGTATTCTGTAAAAACAACTTGTATAGATGAGTATAAGAATACCCCGTTTCCCATACGAGTTTATCAAGAGGAACGGATAAATTATTTTTATCTTCAAGCAGTTTTATAAATTTTTCAACGGCAGGGTGATAGTTTTGCGTAATCGCTTTATCATAATGGTAAGTCATTATTTTACGAACTAAAAGACAGGTTATAATGTGTAGAAATTCGTAATGAACACTTGGTTCGGACGTCAATGCCTTATTTGTTAATTTTATTATGTCGTCAGCCAGATTCGGAGATATCTTTATTTTTTCATAACTGTTAAACGCTCGTTGGTGTATGTTCGGAGCAATCCATTCAAGCAGTGTTTCAAAATGTTTCTGAACGATAGATAAACTGATGTAAATAGAGTTATCTGTGTTTTTTTTGAGAGAATGTTTATCTGTAGGGGTTAGAAAGCAAAGCGTGTTTTGTTCCAATATTTCCGCTTTATCGTTAATTATATGTAAAATTTCTCCGCTTAAAACGAATATAAACTCGTATGTGCCGATGTGGTCATGCATAACGGGGTATCCGTTATGTTGAATATGAAAACTGAAATTGTTATATGTTACAACAGCCATATTGCCCCTCCGACGTTAATATACCACAAAAAAAAGAAAATGTAAAACAAAAAATAAAGATGATAGAAATTCGTAAAAAATAATAAGTATGAGTATGGACAATCTTTTGGTCTTGCTTTATAATGATTATTGAAAAACTATGTTGAGGCATATGGCGTGCCAAAAGCAAAGGAGTAAATTAATATGAAAAAAAATAAACTGTTTACATCTGTATTGGCGGCGGGCATTGCATTAACGTCGGCATTTTCGGTTGTCGGTTGCGGCAGACCGAATCCCGATGGTAGCCATGGTGACAGCGGTCGCGCAGATAAACCTTACGACGACACAAAAACTCAAGTTCAGATCTGGACGTATAATGCCGGTTTTAAAGATGAATGGTTATATCAACTCGAAGCCGATTTCGAGGAGGCTAACAAGGATACTGTTTACGAAGCGGGGAAAAAAGGCGTGCAGGTCAGACATGAAGGCGCGATGAAAGAGTGGTCTTCAGACGATATAAAGAATTCCAATTTTGATGTATTCTTTATGGAAGGCGGAGATTATTATGCCTGGCGTCAGAGCGGTGCTCTTGAAGATATTACAAGCCTTGTAACAAGCAATAGCGCATACGATAACAAGACCATACGTTCCAAAATGAATGATAAGCAAATCGCTTATTTCGGCGGCGTTACCGGCGAGGGCGTGCAGGAAAAGTATTACGCTCTTCCTCATTATAAGGGGGCAATGGGGCTTATTTACAACGTCGAGATTTTTGACGAATACGGATTTTATATTTCGGATTCCGAAACGACATCGCTTATAAGCGCGTCAAATCCGAACAAGAGCAAAGGTCCGGACGGAAAAACGGGAAAAGAAAACGGTATCGATTATTCGATGGATGACGGTCTTCCCGCAACGTATGACGAATTTTTCTATCTCTGCGGACAAATGCTGAAGAGATGCGTTACTCCGTTTATGCTTCCGGGAACTTATTCCGATTATTACATCAACATTCTTTACAATGCGTTGGTGACGGAATACGAAGGTATCGATCAGATGGAACTTAATATGTCTTTCAAAGGCAATGCTACCGATTTGATTAAACTTAACAGCGACGGAACTGCGATTGTAAAGAAAAACGGCGAACCCGTTATCGAAAGCGCGACGATTGATTACACTAACGGATATGACGTATTCCGTCAGGCCGGTAAGTATTATGCGCTCGACTTTGTAAAACGTATGGTTTCCAAAGAGGACTACTATAACGAAGACGGGTTTAATACTGCGTTCACGCAGACCGACGCTCAGGAAATGTTCCTTAAATCCGGCACCGATATGTCTGTTTCGGATGAGAGGTATGCTATGTATGTAGACGGATCGTGGTGGGAAGCCGAAGCAAATATTATTTTTAACAATATGGCTAAGAAAGATTCAAAGTATTCGAGACAAAATCGTAAATTCGGATGGATGTCGCTCCCCAAAGCAAACAAGTTAAAATTTGAGGAAGGGAATAGTGTGTTCCTTGATAGTCTTGAAGCTGCGGTATGCGTAAAAGCAAATCTTGGAGCAAATAAAAAAGCCGCGTTGGATTTTGTTCAATATGTTTGCAGTGATGGCGCTCTCGATAAATTTACCGACGTAACCCATGCTCTTAAAGACTTCAATTATGAAGTAAGCAAAGAAACCTATGACAATGCGAACTACTTTACAAAAACACTTATAAACTACAACAAGAAGAGTGAAACTTTCAGTTATTATTCAAACACGCCGTTCTATCTTAAGAATCGAAGCGACTTGCTTCCGACTAAAGTTAATACCATTGGCGTGCAACCCGGAACTCCCGTAACGATTTTAAAGGACGGCGTAAGCGCGAAGAGCGCGGAAGAGTATTTCTTAAAGAGTTATTCATATTGGAAAAAGAGAGGTTCTGCATTCTGGAAAGAGGTGTAAAATGGCAACGAGAAACAATGTTGGTGCGCGTTCAAATAAAAAATTGATCTTTTATTGCTTATTCATGGCGTATCCGGTCTTGCAATTTGTTATATTTTATATTTTTGTAAACTTCAATTCGATTTTGTTGTCGTTTAAAAAAATAGATATATACGATTACAATAAATTTGAATGGACGCTGGAGAATTTTACGCAGTGGTTCAAAGATCCTACGATGTTTGATCAAATAATCAGCGCTGCCGGCGTTTCTCTTAAGGTGTATCTGATTTCACTTGTCGTAGGCGTGCCGCTTGGATTGTTTTTTTCATATTACATATTCAAGAAAATGCCCGCTTCGGGTTTTTTCAGAGTAATGTTGTTTTTACCATCCATATTGTCAAGTATTGTTCTGGTGAGCATTTATATGTCGTTTATGAATAACGTGTTCGCCGATATACTGAAAAAACTCTTTAATATGAATCGAAAAATAGATTTTTTCAGTATTGACAGGCGGTTTGCGACTGTAATGTTCTATAACATTTTTATAAGTTTCGCAACGTCGGTTTTAATGTATTCCAACAAGATGTCTTCTATTTCGACAGAGGTTATAGAATCGGCTCACCTTGACGGAGCGAACGGAATTAAAGAATTTTGGTACATAGTCTTACCGATGTCTTTTTCTACTGTTTCGGTATTCCTTTTGACCGGGGTGGCCGGAATATTCACAAATCAGATTGATAATTTCATTTTCTTTGGAACTACGCCAAATAATGAAACAATGACTTTGGGATATTTATTATACGTTAAGACTTATACGGCGAAGCAAAATATGTCCGAATATCCTGTAATTGCGTCGCTTGGGCTTATGATTACAGCCGTTGCCGTGCCGCTTACGTTTTTCGTAAAACATTTACTCGATAAATATGGGCCGAAGGAGGACTGATCTTGAAAAAAATAAAACGCAAAAACGGAGCGATCAAAGAAGGGTTTTCGCCTTTAACGATCGTAATGGCCGTAATACTCGGCTTGTATTGTTTAGTTCTTGCAATATGGTTGGTTTGGGCGCTTCTTACATCGTTTAAAAATCCGAACGATTTCTTGGGTAATAAATACGGTTTGCCGAATCCTTGGTATTTCGATAATTTTGCTTATGTTATATACGAATATAAAGTCGAAAAACTTATAGACGGAGTGAGTACCGTTATTTCTACGGGCGACATGATTTTGAATTCCGTTTTATATTCTGTCGGAAGCGCTTTTGTCGCAACGCTTGTTCCGTGTATAACGGCATACCTTTGCGCAAGATATAAGTATAAATTTTCAAAAATAATCTATTCGATCGTTCTTGTTTGTATGGTCATACCTATAGTCGGTAGTCAGGCATCTGAATTGCAGATAGTCATTAAGATGGGGATCTATGATCATATGTTTGGAATGTGGATATTGAAATCAGGGTTTTTGGGACTTTACTTTCTTGTCTTTCACGAAGTTTTTTTATCTATTCCGAATGCGTACGGTGAAGCGGCGGAAATAGACGGGGCAAGCGATTTTTGCATAATGACGAGAATTTCGTTACCTCTTGCAAAAAATACTTTCTTTACGGTGTTGCTGATTATGTTCGTGACTTATTGGAACGACTTTCAGACGCCGATGCT
>CAKQXZ010000099.1 GCA_934292955.1 uncultured Clostridia bacterium | reverse complement strand
GTTTTTCAGTTCTACAATCTTATGCCTAATCTTACTGCACTTGAAAATGTAGAAATTGCCGTTGAAATATGCGATAATCATCTCGATCCCAAAATAGTACTTGAATCGGTCGGCCTTGCGGACAAATTAAACAATTTTCCCGCAGAATTATCAGGAGGCGAACAGCAAAGAGTTTCGATTGCCCGTGCGATTGCAAAAAATCCCAAGTTGATATTATGCGACGAGCCGACGGGCGCACTCGATTACGTTACTGGCAAAAGGATATTGAAACTTTTACAAGACTTGTCTCGCGAACGTAAGAAACTTGTTATCGTCGTAACGCATAATGCTGCACTTAGAAATATGGCGGATAAGGTAATAAAGATAAAAAGCGGAAGAATAGAAAGTATTGAAACAAACGTCAATCCTAAATCGATTGAGGAGATAGAATGGTGAAAACATATTTGAAAACAGTTCGTAGGATGTTTAAAAAGCATCTAATACGTCTACTTTCTCTTTGCGGTATTGTTCTTATATCAGTAGGATTTATATCGGGAATTGGCTCACCGACAGATATGATTAAAGACAGCATCGAGAATTATTATACAAAACAAAACGTAAGCGATTTTATCGTGAAGAGCAAAACTGGAAGATTTACTGATGAACAAATTTCCGTAGTAAAAAATCATTATGGAGATGGTAACGTCGAAGAGGGAATGTCCATCGATATTCAGATGGAAAAGAAAAGATCACTTCGACTATATTTTCTTGACCTTGAAAACACGAAAATCAATACATTTGAACTCGTAGAAGGCGAGAGAATAACAGTCGATGACGTAAACTGCGTTTATGCAGAAGAAAAGGATAATGTAATAAAAGGGTATTCCGTAGGCGAAAAAGTCGAAATAGATATTGCTTCTGCGCTAAATTTAACGATTGAAAAAATTAACGTCACGATTAAAGGAATAGTAAGAAGTCCGCTTACATTCGCAAAGGACGGAGAACCGAGTTACAATAACCCCGAAGATACCGAAATTCCCAACAATATATCTGAATTAAATAAACTCGACTTGCTTGAAAATATTTTGTATTGTCCGATAGACCTATGCCCAATAATTATACCGAAAGGCGATTTGTATATTAAAGCGGAGAATCAGGATTTATTCAATTCTTTTTCTTATGGCTATGAAAAATACGTCGAGAGAGAAAAGGTTGAACTTGTGAAGCTTTTAGGTGATGACATACGCATAATCACGCTTTATGATAATTATAGTTTCAAATCGATTATCGCAAGCGCGAACAAAGTGCGTGGAATAGGAAATATTTTAATGGTGATTTTTATTGCCGTAACGCTTCTCGTCGTTTTATCGTCCATGATGCGACTTATGGATGAAGAACGTTCTCAAATCGCTTGTCTTAAAACGCTTGGGTACGGCTCTACGAGTGTCGTGCTGAGATACGTTTTCTTTGCACTTGTCGCGCTTGCTATCGGTGGGGGAGTCGGCTTCTTTGTCGGATATGGCGTTTCTTGGCTGATATGTTTCGTTTTCGGCTATGGACATGTCATGCCACCGATATCTGTGGTGGTCAATCCAAGCTATTATTTTATATCGCTCGGCGTAATTGTAGCGGCTACGTTGATTGCGGTATTTTCCGTCGGTATGCGGCTTGCTAATAACGCCCCCGCTGACCTTTTACGCCCGAAGATGCCCAAAAAAGGAAAAAGAATACTGCTTGAGAGAATTCCTTTTATATGGAAACGACTTTCATTTAAGTATAAATCTTCAATGAGAAACGTTTTCAGGTATAAAACGAGATTTTTTATGATGCTTGTATCGGTAGCCGTTTCAACGGGGCTCGTGTTTGCAGGACTTGCTCTTCTCGACATGTGTCTCTTTGGTGATTTCGGTTCGCCTGCGATTATCGGAATAGCGGTAGTGGTCGTTGCTTTTGCCGGACTTTTGACTGCGGTTGTAATAAATACTCTTACGACGATAAATATAAGTGAAAGAGAAAGAGAAATAGCAACGCTTATGGTGCTCGGCTACCACGACGGGGAAATATGCGGATATATCTACCGTGAAATATATATAAGTGCGTTTTTTGGCATTCTGCTCGGCTATCCCGTCGGGGTAGGACTTGCAACGCTTGTATTCAAAACTATAGGGTTTGGCGCGGTAGGAGACGTCAGTTGGTTTATGTGGCTGCCGATTCCGTTTATTGTTTTCGGTTTTACTTTGCTTGTAACGCTTATGCTCAGACCGAAAATAGTAAAAACAAAGATGAATGAGAGTCTGAAAGCTGTGGAATAAAAAAGTTAACAAACGGAGGTGAAATTATATGATAGAAAAGAAAGTGTCTGTTATTGTTTGTGCGGTGCTTTTAGCGATAACATGCGTCGGCTTGGTTGCGTGCGGGAATAACGACGGCGGCGAAGAAAACAAAAAAACTGTTCACGACGGCACGAAATGGTTCACAGAAGAAGAACTGTCGACAAAAGGGCTTGAGGGTTTGACTGCGCCGACAGGGTTGTCCGGAGATATGAAATCAAGCGATGCGTGGTATAACGACGGATACTCGTTTTCGCAAGGTTGTCCGAACGAAGACATGTTTAAGACGAATGCGGAAACTTATTTTTTGTATTTCAAAACACATTATGATGGTGCGTTCGGCAAACCGAAAAGTGAAAAATTCAGCATGGATACAAACGAAAATTGGTATATCATAGAACAAAAGAATGATTTATCCGACTATTTCGATGATAATCCGAGCAAATTGTATAAGTTCTATTATGTAAAGAACAACACTCTGGATAACGGTTATTTTGCAAAAGGCTCGGTCTGGATTTTTGAAATTCGCTATGAATTCGATACAGATTCCGATGGATATAAATTCAAACTGTTTATTGAAAGCGCAGATTCCTCTCATAACGGAATTTACACGAATTACTATAAAATAAGGTGAATGGTTATAACCGTTACCTTGATGGCAAAATTTTTGTTATAACTCCTTACGGATATTTTAGCGGTATAAATAAAACGTTTTATCACATTCATTTGATTTTATAGTATAAATGTTAATATTTAGCAGGAAAACGTTTGGAGTATAAGATTGTTTTATGCTACAATATGACAGGTTGAAGTATTGATTTGAAATGTGACGAGCCGATTTTTTTAGTCGGTCGGGTTGCGCATTATCGGTTAATGAAGCTCAACAATAAAATTAGCGTAAACAAGGTGGCTGAAATGGACTTAAAGAACAAAAAGGTGTTTTTTTTGGGTGATAGTATTACTGAAGGTGTGGGTGTAACTGCCGTGGAAAACAGGTTTACCGACGTGTTTGCCCGTAATACGGGAGCGATTGTTTCGAATTTCGGATTAAGCGCTACGCGCATTGCTCGTCAGACAAAACCCAGTGCGTGGGAACAGAGCGATAAAGATTTTATCATGCGTTCGGACGATATGCCTGCAGGTGCCGATATAGTAGTCGTTTTCGGCGGTACGAACGATTTCGGACACGGCGACGCTCCCGTCGGTTGTTTTGATGACCGCACGGAGTATACGTTTTACGGGGCATTGCATATCCTTTACTCAAAATTGATAAACAAATATTCCGATGCGACGCTTGTAATTATGACTCCGCTTCATAGGTTGAGCGAAAACGTTTCGATAAATGAAATCGGATTACCCGTAAAGCCGCTTTCCGTATATGTAAACGCAATAAAAGAGGTAGCTGCGTATTATTCGCTCCCGGTGCTTGATTTATGGTCTGTTTCGGGGATGCAACCATCTGTAAAAATTATACAGGAATTATATATGCCCGACGGTCTTCACCCCAGTAACTCGGGCGCCGCTCGGATTGCCGAAAGACTTCAAGGTTTTCTCTCGTCTTTATAAGGCTGGCTTGTCGGTGCTGCAACGTCAAAGTTCAATAATTATTTTCGTAAAAAATCGCCTTGCCTGTCGGCATGGCGATTTTGTGCTTTTTATTTGGCGAACATGTTAAACGCAAGAATAACGATACCCAGCACTACGAGAATGACGCCTGTTATGCGGTTAAGCATTTTTGGTTGTGCTTTGTTTGCGAAAACCGCGGCGATCTGCGCCCATATAAGTGTGAACGCAATGCAAAGAACCCACGTCAGAATATCGGGAATGCCGCCTATCACGAAATGCGAAACGGCGCCCGTCAGAGCAGTGAATGTCATAATGAAAACGCTTGTTCCTACGGCAGTCTTTAATTCGTATCCCATAACGCTTGTTAAAATTAATAACATCATCATTCCGCCGCCTGCACCTATGAAGCCGCATATAAACCCGATCAACGCGCCGAAAACTATTGATTGTGTTATGCGTTTTGCCGCAGAAACTTCGGTCATTTTCTCTTTCGTTGTCATTACCGGGCGGACAATGAATTTTACGCCTAACAAAAGAGTCATAACGACTGAAAACGTGCCCATTGTGTTTGTCGGAACGAGTTTTGCTACATAACTTCCGATAACGGTAAAGCAAAGCACGCAGATCATCATTATCAAACCGTTTTTAATATCGAGATTTTTGTTTTTGCCGTATGTGAATGCCGATGCCGCGCTGGCCAGTATATCCGACGATAATGCTATTCCGACAGCCATGTACGGATCCATTCCCAAAAAAGTAACGAGCATAGGCGTAATAACGGCGGCTGCGCTCATTCCGGCAAAACCTGTGCCTAAGCCCGCACCCGTTCCGGCAAGAAAAGTTACTAAAATTGTTATTAAAATTTCCATATTTTACCTTTGTTTTTCAATTATTTTATCAAGGTTCGACTCTACAATATGTAAAGCCGAAAAGAAAGCGTTGATTGTATCTTTATCCATATCGGCAACGAGTTCACGGAAGAAATCGTTTTGTAATTTACGTCCGCGCTCGATAATCGGCGTTGCTTTATCCGTGCATGTCAACTCGGTTTTACGACGATCTGCAGCAACTGGGTGTCTGGTGATATATCCGTCCCGAACCAGTCGTTCTACGTTGATCGATACAAGGTTTGCTTTTATTTTTCGTATATCCACAATATCTGCGGCGGTTTTATAGGCGGGGTTGTTGCCGAGAAACATAAGAATATCAAATGCTGTCTGAGGCAAGCCTAATTCTTTACATAAGGGTTTGCACACGATTTCGTAGGTAAGAGATATTTTTCGGGCTGTTTCGATATTGAAAAACATAACGGATTTCCTTCATTGTTGAATAGTTCATTTTTGAAGTATTTTACCGCTTCCTTATTATTTTGTCAACGAGAAAATAAAGCCAATCGTAATATTGTGATTTTTTTATCGCGGAAATATTTGTGTAACTCTATTCACGCATGCGCATGTAACTTTTTTTATAAAATTTTCGAAAAACACTTGACTTAGCTAACGTTTGGGTTTATGATATCGATATAAACAAATCGATATATTTATATCGGTAAGGATGAATGATATGGGGACGAATATTACAATAGCAACCTACAACAGATTGCCCGTCTACCTTAAGGCTTTATATTTTTTACGTAAAGAAGGGTTGAAATATGTTTCGTCGGTGACGCTTGCGGACGCGGTAAGGGAAAACGCTTCGGTTGTAAAAAGCGATTTATCGGGCGTGATAACATGTGCGGGTAAACCTAAAATAGGTTACGATATCGACTGTCTTATAGAAGATATCGAAAACTTTCTGGGGTACAACAACGTAAAAGACGCCATTTTAGTCGGCGCCGGAAAGTTAGGTCAGGCGCTTATGGGGTACGGCGGTTTTCAGAAATACGGACTGAACATTGTAGCCGCTTTCGATATCGACGATAACATTATCGGAAAAACTATAAACGGAATAAAAGTTTTGCCGACGGGAAAAATAGAAAGCTCTGTAGAAAGGCTTAATCTGAAAATTGCCATACTTTGCACGAAAGCCGATCATTCTCAGGTTATGACTGACGTACTTGTAAAATCGGGAATAAGGGCGATATGGAACTTTACCGGTACATATCTCAACGTCCCCGGAAACGTTATGATAAGGAACGAAGATCTTGCGGCAAACCTTGCAATACTTGCATTACAACTTAAAGAAACTCTTAAAAACGACATAACCTGAAATTGTGTCCGATTAAGTTCTGCACGATTTCGATATTTTTCATTTATAGCATTGGGGGAAAAATTAAATGGTAAACATTACAATCTGTATTGGTAGTTCTTGTCATCTGAAAGGCTCGCGGCTGGTCGTAGAGCAACTTCAGGAATTGATAAGAAACAACAACCTTATCGAATCGATAGAGTTCGAAGGCGCGTTCTGTATGGGTAAATGCGCGTCCGAAGGCGTTTCGGTTACGGTTGACGGCGAATTTTACGGCGTAAAACCCGAAAATGTAAACGAGTTTTTCAATGCCGTCGTTATGCCGAAAATCGCAGGATAAAACGAAGACGACTTTATTGAAAACGGGGGAATTTACGGATGGAATATCTTGATTTTAAGTCGGCAAAGTGCAAAGATTGTTTTAAGTGTTTGCGTGAATGTCCGATCAAGGCGATAAAATATGAAAATCATCAGGCGCAGATCGTTGCGGATAAATGTATTTTGTGCGGAAGATGCACGGTGGTTTGTCCGCAGAATGCGAAAAGGGTGCATAGCGAAAGGGCTGAAGTGCTTAAAATGCTCGACGGTCCCGAAAAAGTGATTGCAAGCGTTGCGCCGTCTTTTATAAGCAGTTTTGATGTGAAAAGTTTCGGCGTATTCAACGAAGCTCTTAAAAAGTTGGGTTTTGCGTTTGCCGAAGAAACAGCGGTAGGGGCGAAGGTTGTTACCGAAGAATATACAAGACTTCTTTCGGAAGGCACATACAACAACCTGATTTCGTCGGCATGCCCCGCAATAAACAGAATGATACAGTTGTATTA
>CAKQXZ010000098.1 GCA_934292955.1 uncultured Clostridia bacterium | reverse complement strand
TTACTTTGTCAAAGCAAAGGTTGTCGCAACGGCGAACTACGACGGCGCGGAAAAGACGGCGGAGTTTAAGATCGCTCGTACAAAAGCTGTACTTACAACCAAACCGACGGCTGTTGCAAACCTTGTTTACACAGGCGATGCTCTTAATCTGATTACGGCAGGCGTTGTTGACGGCGGTACAATGCAGTATAAACTCGGAGTCGACGGCATTTGGTCGTCTGAAATACCCACGGCGACGAACGCAGGCGAATACACCGTGTACTACAAAGTTCTCGGCGACGACAGCCACAGTGACTTAATCGATGACGAAAAGCAACAACTTACCGTAACCATTGCGAAAGCCGACGCGCAAGTAACCGCTCCCACGGCAAAGACGGGTTTGACATACAACGGCGAATCGCAGGCGCTTGTCGTTGCCGGCAGCGCGATCGGCGCGACAATCGAATACAAACTCGGTGACGGCGAGTGGACGACAGACATACCCACGGCAACCGATGCGGGCGAGTATACGGTTATTTACAAAGCTGTAGCCGACGCTAACTACAATGTTGTCGATACGGAACAACAACTTATCGTAACCGTTGCAAAAGCCGACGCGCAAGTAACCGCTCCCACGGCAAAGACGGGTTTGACATACAACGGCGAATCGCAGGCGCTTGTCGTTGCCGGCAGCGCGATCGGCGCGACAATCGAATACAAACTCGGTGACGGCGAGTGGGCGACAGACATACCCACGGCAACAGACGCGGGCGAGTATACGGTTATTTACAAAATTATATCTGCCGCCAACTACAATGTTGTGGATGGGGAAAACAAATTTACGATTACAATTGCCAAAATTGCCGACAGCATTGACTTTTCTCTTGACAACGTAACCGTACGCTGCGGAGATTCCGTCCCTGAACTTACGGCAACTTCCGCAAGCGGCACGGCGGTAACGTTTACTTATTCCGACAACGGTAACGATTACTATACAAAAGAACAGCTCGCGGACTTCGCCTTTATCTATGGTACAACCTATTATGTCAAGGCTGCAGTTGCCGACAGTTCCAACTACACGGGCGCGGAAAAAGTTTTAACGATAACTCCGCAACACAACATTACGGTAAGCGAAAGCGATGGTTTGCAAACGGAGGCTTGCAAATGCGGCAAAAAGAACGTTACCGGTACTCTCGGCACCAAACAAACGATTGATCTTGCTGCGACCGTGGACAACGGAAATGGAAAAGCGACCGATGGTAAACTCGATCTGACAACCATAGGTTACAACGGAAATGCGGAAGTAACGCTTACTGCAGACGAAGCGACCTACTATGCAACAGCTCAGAACGGCGTCGTCAGTCTTGCCGCTGTTTTGCCGCTCGGTATATACGGAGAAAAGGCGTTTGGCATAAGCGTAACCGACAAAAACGAAACATACAACGTTACAATAAACGCTCTTGTCGTTACAATGACGATCATGACCTCCGACCAATATGCAAACTGGATTACCATTGCCAAGGCGTGCGAGCAAAGCGCAACTTTGTGGGGCGGGTATTTCCGCTTGGGCGCAAACATTACGGCAACGTCAATGGTTATGTTTAATCGCGGGGAGACCGACGGAAGCGAAGGCTTTAAGGGTGTGTTCGACGGTTGCGGTTATATCATTGACGGGCTTAACAGAAACGGTTGGTACAGTAACGCATTTGTTACTACGATGACCGAGACCGGAGTGCTTAAAAATATTGCGTTCACTAATGCCAAAATCTCTGGCGAGGGTAACTTCCTTACGTCCGGAGGTAAAGGCACGATCGAAAACGTATACGTGCAGTATACGGAAATTTCGGCAGGTAGCCAATACAACGGAACCATTGCAAATTTCAGAGACGGTTGCGCTATGCGTAACGTATTTGTTGACACAAGTAAAGCGACTGTCGTCGGAAACGGGTCAATGTTCAGAATTTTGACGTCCAACACGACAAGCGGGTTTGGCGGAGTGTTCGGCGTTTGTCCGAGCGAAAATTACAACCCCGAGCAAGCTATCGGCGACAGGGGCAACAACTATGCGGCTATTGCATATTTTGCAAACTTTGATGAACTTAAAGTTAACGCTCAAACGCAAGAGGTATTGGCAGGCTGGAATAACAACGGCTTCTGGGTCGTTAACGACGGCATACCCGCACCTGAAAAATATGTCGTAAACAGTATTGACCTCGGGGCAAAGGATATCGACCTCGATATACTCGTAGACAACGACACCGTTAAACTTAATGACAACGCCTTGGAAATCGATTGTACGGCAGTAGGCTTTACGTTCGGAAACGTCGCTTCTGTTACAATGGAAGGCAATGCGATAGATGCAAGCGGTTTTACCTTTGCAAACGGCAAGTTGACTGTCGCTCGTTCGGCGTTCGGTTACAATTACGGAGAAAAAGAAATTGTCGTGACAGACGATAGCGGTAAAACAATAACGATTGCCGCAACGCTTATAAGCAAAGTTCTGAAGAATGCTACCGACTACGCAAACTGGATAAAAATTGCCAAGGCGTGCGAGCAAAGTGCAACTTTGTGGGGCGGGTATTTCCGCTTGGGCGCAAACATTACGGCAACGTCAATGGTTATGTTTGATCGCAGTGCGACCGACGGAAGCGAAGGCTTTAAGGGTGTGTTCGACGGTTGCGGTTATATCATCGACGGGCTTAACAGAAACAGTTGGGACAGTAACGCATTTGTTACTACGATGACCGAGACCGGAGTGCTTAAAAATATTGCGTTCACTAATGTCAAAATCTCTGGCGAGGGTAACTTCCTTACGTCCGGAGGTAAAGGCACGATCGAAAACGTATACGTGCAGTATACGGAAATTTCAGCAGGTAGCCAATACAACGGAACCATTGCCAATTTCAAAGACGGTTGCGCTATGCGTAACGTATTTGTTGACGCAAGTAAAGCAACTGTCGTCGGAAGCGGGTCAACGTTCAGAATTTTGACGTCCGGCACGGCAAGCGGATTTGGCGGAGTGTTCGGCGTTTGTCCGAGTGAAAATTACAACCCCGAGCAAGCTATCGGCGATAGAGGCAACAACTATGCGGCTATTGCATACTTTGCAAACAACGACGAACTTAAAGGCAATGAAACGACGCAATCCGTAATCAAAGATTGGGATAGCGCATATTGGACAATCGTCGACGGAGTTCCCGTATTTCTAACGAAGTAATTTAAGCAAGGGAAACAAAACTAAACATAAACAGTGAGCAATTAGTTATTAACGTGCTCCACTTCTGCATTTAAGCAGAGCAATAACACTGTTCGGGTTGTCGCAAGAAAACTGAGTATTTCTTGCGACAACCTTTATGCCAGACCATGGTTCGGATTATTCTTGTCTGGCATAGTTTAGATTTCTTCATAATTTTATATCTTGTCCGACTTGCGTCGATGAATATAGAAATATACCGCATAGGAAACACAATAAAAATGCAATTCGATTTTAACAACCATCTTAACAACGAAGTTTTACAGCAAAACCGCCTGAAAGCAAGAAGTTATTTCATTCCTTACGAAAACAAGGCGGCAAATGCAGGCAATATTGCAGGCACGAAAAATACAACGAGATGTCATTCTCTTAACGGTAAGTGGAATTTTGCGTATTACGAAAATATCCGTGAAGCGTTCGATATCGTCGAACAGACTTATACCGACGAAATAAGCGTTCCCGACGTCTGGCAATTTGCAGGGTATGAAAAGCCGTTTTATATCAACGTTGCTTATCCGTTCCCAGCAACGCCGCCTTACGTTCCCGATTGCGCTCCCGGTGCGGTTTATAACAGGAAATTCAGTTATAAAAAAGCAAAAAATTTATCTCGTTCGATTATAACTTTTCAGGGTGTAAGCGCAGGGTTCGATTTGTTTATTAACGGCAAATATGTCGGATACAGTCAGGGAAGTCATTATCCGTCCGAGTTCGATGTTACCGATTATTTATCGGACGGCGAAAACGATATTAAGGTCATCGTGTATAAATGGACGACGGGCAGTTGGTTCGAGTGTCAGGATATGCTTCGCAACAACGGAATTTTCCGCGAGGTTTATATTACCGATATAATCGAAAACGGCGTTTACGACGTCGCATGGACTTGCAAAAAGTACGGCAATACCTATGATTGTAAAGTTGCCGTGGATATGCAAACGGAAAAACCGAGCGAACTTTGCATTACGCTGACCGATAAAGACGGCAAAGTCGTTTTTACCGATAGAAAACAAGTCAAAAGCGAAAGCACTATCGGGTTCTCCGTTGAAAATCCGTTGGAATGGAACGCCGAAAATCCCGTTCTATACGATTTGAGTTTGTCGGTTTTCATGAACGGAAAAGAAGTCGAAAACATAAGTATTCCCGTGGGTTTCCGTACTTTCACAGTGGAAAACGGAGTGTTCAAGGTGAACGGCGTTCCCGTAAAATGCCACGGCGTAAATCATCACGATACAACGCCGGATAAGGGCTGCGCTTTAACCACGGAAGATTATGAAAAAGATTTCCGTTTAATGAAAGAGCTGAATATCGATACGATAAGATTTTCTCACTATCCGCCGTGTCCTGCGGCGTTGGAGCTTTGCGACAGAATAGGATTTTACGTTATCGACGAAGCCGACCTTGAAACGCACGGCGCGTTCTTTATGGATGAAACGGTCGATTATTTCAGCAATAGCTCTGAATATCTTGCGGAATATCTCGACAGGATAGAGCGGTTATATGCACGCGATAAAAATCATGCGTCGATAATTTTGTGGAGTTTGGGTAACGAATCCGGTTTCGGCGAAAATCAAAAGAAAATGGCGCAACTTCTAAAATCTTATGATAAAGACTTGCTTATTCATTACGAGGGCGCATGGAACCGGGAGGGCGAAAACGGGTTCGACGTCGTTTCTATGATGTATCCTTCGTGCGAAAAAATGGTCGAAATGATGAATAATCGCCCGAATAAACCCTTCTTTTTATGCGAATACGCGCACGCTATGGGCGTCGGACCCGGAGGTCTGAAAGACTATTGGACGACCATATACGAAAACGAACGCTCTATGGGCGGTTGTATCTGGGAATGGTGCGACCACGCTTACTATGCCGAAAACAAGAAAGATTTTTATTTCGGCGGCGACGGAAACGAATGGCTACACGACGGCAATTTCTGTGCGGACGGAATGCTTCGTGCCGACAGAGATTTGACATCCGCCGCTTACGAAATCGCAAACGTATATCGTCCGTTCTATTCCGTATTAAGCGGTAACGAACTTTCGATTACAAGCCGGTTATCGTTCACGGGTTCGGAAAAATACGACATAGAGTGCAAAGTGAATAAAGACGGCAAAATGGTAAACGTTGCGCTTAATCACGATATAGACCCGCTTGGATCGCAAAAATTCAGTATAGCCGAATTGCTTTGCGG
This sequence comes from uncultured Clostridia bacterium, assembly GCA_934292955.1. The sequence continues at coordinate 1,653 of CAKQXZ010000098.1, read as the reverse complement.
TGAAAACGTTTTCGTTGAATTAACTTATAAACGTAACGGCAAAATTTGCGGAAGCGAACAACACATTGTAAAAAGAACGTTGCCCGTTATTACGCAGAAACAAGGCGGAGAAATAAAAGTAACCGAAAACGAAAAGTTTTATATTTTCGATTGCCGTAACGTTAAATATTATTTTTCAAAGCATACCACCACGTTTGAAAAGATAGAAAAGGACGGTAAGAATTATCTGTCCGATAAAAAGTCTTTGTTCTATAATCCTTATACTGCGGTAAATTCGTTTATGCCTAACATATATCGTTATAAAATGGATAACGATATGTATATCGGTTCAAAATGGCGTGAACACGGATTCGATATGATGTGGAACAGGGTGCTTTCGTATAGCGTCGAAAAAGTAGGTTGCGATTATAAAATTACGGTTGACAGTTTGTTCTCGCCGCCGAAACGGTCGAAAGAATTCACCAATAAATTCGTTTACATAATTTTTGCGAACGGAGATTTGGGCGTTGATTGCACGCTTATAAAAGAAAGCGAGAATTTACCGTACTTGCCGAGATACGGTTTTTTGCTCAACCCGAACGAGAAATTGTTCGATAGAGTTGAATGGGAAGGCTTTGGACCGAACGAAAATTACAGCGATTATAAAGAAGCCGCAAAGGTGGGCGTTTATTCAAAATATATTAAAGATATGTTTTACGAATACGTCAGCCCGCAGGAAAACGGCGAACGATGCGGCGTTTCGTTATTGTCGCTTTTTGGCAAAAACGGAGCAAAACTTTCGGTTTACGCAAATGGCGACTTCTTCTCTTTTAAAGTAAACGATTTTATCGGTGAAGATTTGCAGACAGCAAGGCATATTACCGATCTGAAGCGCGGTGAAACGCTCGAACTTGCAATCGACGGCTATTTTTCGGGCGTAGGCAGCAACAGTTGCGGACCCGAATTACCCGAAGATAGGCGGATAACCGATAAAGTGTTAAATTTCGGGGTTTATTTCCGATTCGAATAAGTCGCATAAATTTTTTAAACTAAAATAGTATGATAAAAATACAACCCGCTCTCAAAGATTATCTTTGGGGCGGAGAAAAGTTGAAAACACTTTTCGGCAGAGAAAAAAGACGGCATTATTGCCGAAAGTTGGGAAGTATCCGTACACAAAGACGGCGAAAGCACGATTTCGGGAACAAATAAAACTTTTGCCGAATATCTTAAAGAAAACAAAAACGGACACGATAATAATGCGTCTATCATGCGAAAGAAGTAATTGCTTGATAGGCGCATTTTTGTTTGTCGATTTTTATCGAAAAAGGGCGGTAATCGGATAAGAGCTCCTCCCGGTTTGGAATTTGAACTCAAAAATCAAAAATCAAATTTCAAATCAAGGAGGACAAAACGGTTAAATACGCACCTAAAAAAGTGTTTATTACCTAAAAAGTATTTATTTTAAAATAGGAAGCCGTGCATAGAAAATGTATGCAATTTACGGGTAATTTTACTTGCGAATATACCCGACTTTCCATTACTTCCGATAAGCAAAGCATAAATTTTAAAATTTACTGTTTTTGTTTTTTTTTCACGATTACGCTTTTTTTGTATTCGAGAGGAGTTTTTCCGATTACTTTTTTGAAATATCTTGAAAAGTGCGACGAATCG
>CAKQXZ010000097.1 GCA_934292955.1 uncultured Clostridia bacterium | reverse complement strand
CGATAGTTCTCAAGGTCTTCTTCACGACCGAGTTCGACAAGCCCCGGCGTTACGACAATCTTTCTTCCGTCAAATTCGGAAAGGACTTCCATAGCGGCGTCTATACCGCGTGTATTGGCATTATAACTATCGTCGATAATGGTTACGCCTTCAGTGTTTTTTCTGCATTCAAGCCGATGTTTTACGGGTTTAAGCCGAGCAATACCCGAACATAATTCGTCGCTTGTAAGCCCCATTTCGGCAGCAATAGCGACGGCAAGGCAGATATTCGAAATATTATGCGAACCGAGTAATGCCGTGTGGCAACGCACTTTATTTCCGTTTACACAAAGAGTAAAATCGCTTCCGCTGTCGGATAAAGTAATATCTTCGGCATAAACCTTTGGGCTCTTCGATCTATCTATTCCCGCCGGAATGCATTTGATTTTACAATCGGAAAACAAAACTGAAGTCGCGTCGTTATCTATCGTATAAGCGACAACTCCTTTACTCATGCTCTCTACAAGTTCATATTTGGTTTGCTGCACAGCCCCGAGAGAGCCGAACGTTTCAAGATGCTGTCCTACAATGCCGTTTATTATCGCGTAATCGGGTTTAACAATGGCGGCAAGTTCCGCAATGTCGCCGACATGTCTTGCCCCCATTTCGGCAATAAAAACATTATGATCGCTTTTCAGTGTATTGATAGTTTTGCATATCCCCATAGGGGTATTAAAAGAACTTGGCGTAGATAAAACGTTGTACTTTTCTTCAAGAAGAGTTTTAAGAATTTCTTTTACCGAAGTTTTTCCGTAACTTCCGGTTATGCCTATTCTTATAAGATCGGGGTGCGAACACAACGTTTGAGTGCATCTTGCAATGTATTTCTTCTGACGCGCTTTTTCAAACGGTTTTGTAATATAGTAAGCGACGAGCACGAAAAACGGCACGCATACGGGAAGAACGCAAATAATCGAGTATCTTACCCTTACAAGTAACGGATTAAATCTGAATGCATAGGCAAGAAGGTTTACAAGCAGTAAAACGCCGAAGTTTACGATAAGTAATACAAAGAAGTATACGGTAATCAGCCGCTCCATACGCGCGGTATAATTTATCGGAACTTTTCTTTTATGCTTTCTGTCTGCCCGATAATAAATTAATATAAACAGGACGTAGAACGCAAATCCCGCATAAATAACCCAGTCGCCGTCTATAAACGACAATGCTATAATAAAAAGCAGATAACTGAGTATGCTTAGCATAGATACGGTTGCCAGTCGCGAAAGATAGACGTTATCACGGCGGCGCAGCCATTTGAAATATCCGAAACCTTCGTACCCCGATTGTTGCATTATCTGCAAAAATTTATATGAAATCAACACAAGCAAAAGAGTGTTACACAACGCCAAAAAGGCGCACGTCAAAATGCCGTCGCCATGAAACATATCGGAGACGGCAGTCAACTCTTCCGGTTTTTTAGTCAATAAAGAGATCATAAAAGAAATTCCTTTACAATACAATTGAATTCGTCAGGCTTTTCGGCAAAACAAAAATGTCCGCAATTTTTCATCGTCACGCCAGCACAATCGGGTATTTGTTTTATAAGCCTTTTCATAAAATACGGCGGCGTTTCGCGATCGTTTTCTCCGAAAATGCAAAATGTGGGACAAGCGATCTTTGAAATATATTTGTCAAGATACTCGCTCGTTATAAGTTTGAAACTTTTTCTTAAATTCCCCGCAGTCATTCTGTAATCAGGCGAAAAAAAGATTTTTTCACATTTTTCTTGCGATAAAAACGGCTTTGATAGTTTATATGACATGCGTTTTATGCATTTTTTTAATGAAAAAGCAGGCTTAAGCCCTGCTGCGCCGCATAAAACAAGTTTTTCGATCAAATCGCTTGTTGCTGCCGTTTTAATTGCTATCCTGCACCCAAAAGAATGCCCTGCGACATATGTTTTTCCGCCCACGAATTTTATCAGTTCTTTTAACTCTTCCGCGTAATCGTCAAGCGAATACGGAAAAGGCATCTCCGCGTTTTCGCCGAACCCTGTAAGATCCGGCGCGTAAACGGTAAAGTAAGACGAAAAATATCTTATCTGCCGGCAAAATGCTTCTTTAGAAGACATAAACCCGTGAAGAAAAATTAGCGGTTTGCCCTTTCCTGTCACTATCGTTTTTTTGCCGTTTACGGTCTGTATGTAATCTTTCGGGAAAACAGAATTTTTCAACTTATCTTTTCTTCAACATAACTATCGCGTCTTCTGCATTTTCATAATATTTTTTTCTTATGCCGACGGGTATAAAACCGCACTTTCGGTATAATCCGAATGCTGGGCTGTTACTTGCTCGCACTTCAAGAAAAATGTTTTCGATTCCTGTAGAAAACAATTCTTCCGAAAGCCTGCAAACGAGCGCGTACCCGTAACCGCGGCGAAGATAATCGGGTGAAACCGCAACTAAAGCGATATCAGCCGTATCGGCGGCGTAAACTGCACCCGCATACCCCACAACCTTTTCGTCTTCTATAACGACAAAACCCGAAAAATTATCGTTTGAAGCGGTTTCAATAATCATTTCTTCGCTCCAAGGGTAAGCAAAGCATAACTTTTCGAGTTCGGATATAGCCTTATTGTCGGCGGCAAGCCATTTTCTTATTTGCACGATTCTTCTTCCGCCTGACTTTTTTTAACGTATAAAGGGGCAATGTTTTCGTATTCGGAAACATTATTTTTCAATGCGATAACGGCGTTTTCAAGTCCTTGCTCTATATTCGCCGTAAAAGCGTCGGCAAAAGGAACGTCTTTGCTTGCGACTATCGTAAAACCTTCCGATTTTTGTTTTATTACGCCTTCGGTCATAAAACACGGCGGCAAAACGAGTTGCTTTTTTATGTATGCCGCGCAATAATAATTGCCATGATTTGCGTCTATAATGCAAAAAGCCTTTTCGGGTGCATTATTATCGTATGCAAGACAATCAAATGCGGTTAAAGGCAAAACTTTTTTGTTACAGGCAAAACACAAAGCTTTTATTGTCGATATGCCTATTCTTATCCCGGTGAATGAACCGGGGCCGGTAACTACTGCGTAGAAATCGAAATCGTTAAGATTTACCTCCGTTTCGAGAATTACTTCTTCGATATCCGGCATCAATGTTAACGAATGCTGAGCCGTACATCCTTTCAGATATCTCACGGCTTTTTTATCGCCGTTATAAGCGACTACTATAAGATCGCCGCTTGTATCAATCGCAAGGTATTTCAATTTCTATACTCCTTTGTTCTTCGCCCGTCTTAACTATTGAAACGTTTATCGTCTTTTCGGGAATAACGTCCGAAATATTTTCACTCCATTCGATAACACATATTCCGCCGGCGTAAAAATAATCTGTTAATCCAAGACTTTCGGCGTCTTCTCCGCTCTGTAAACGATAACAATCGTAATGATATAGTTTGCCGTCGTAATCGTTCATATAGGCGTATGTCGGGCTTGTGACTAAAGCGTTTATTCCAAGCCCCGCAGCCATACCTTTAACAAAAACGGTCTTACCCGCCCCCATTTCGCCCGAAAGCAGAACAATCGATCCTTTTTTAAGATTTTTTGCAAAAGATTTTGCAATTTCAATCGTATCTTCCGCACTGTTACTGACATATTTCATACAGATTATATTATATTATACGACAGATTTTGTCAACGATTTTGTATCGCGATGAAGATTTATGACAGGCTTTCGTTATCATTAAAGGAGTTTCTCGCCATACCGTATGTTAAGCCGCGCATAATGAAATATAAATACAACAAAAACACGGCAATTAAAGTAAAACCGAATTCGTTTTCAGGCTTTATCGAGCGATAAATATTGAAAAATAAATTACATAACTCCCAATATATAAACGTCAATAATACGCCCGCTCCCACCTTTTTTAAGTTTTTGTTGCCAGACGGCGCGGCGAATATGTGCAGAATAAGCGAAAGCGTTATATTGAACGCAACGCTTACGGCAAACTGCATTATTTCCACGACAACAGCCGAAAATCCAAAAAAACCGAGAATTTTTCGACCGGCAAGTTCAACTGCAAGAACGCAAATCATAAGAATCTGAACGGCAAAAAGATAAATGAAAGACAAAACGCGCTTCCACACGCCTTTCCCGCGTTTTTTTCCGTAAATACACTCGCCTGTTCTGATCAGATGAAAATAAAAATTTGTCGCCGAATATGCACCCGTCAGCACCATAATCCATGTTCCCGTACGACTTACACCTTCAAGTCGCAGTTTTTCAAAATAGACCGATAACAACTCGCTTTGAAACAGATCTTTAACCAATTTGTCGTCTATACCGAAAAAATTGGTAGAAAGCGTCAGAATACCCACAAAAGGCACCAAACCCGCAAAAAAGAAGTAAGCGAGTCCGCCTGCAAAGGTTGTTGCACGTTTTTCGGAAATAAAGCTGTAAAAGGCGATAATTCCGCTTTTGAGTTCGAAAAACAAATTACGCATGTCAGTTAACCGAACGAAAACTTTTTACCGATTTTGCCGTTGCTTTAATAACGATGTCAAAACCTGTTTCATTCGCCGAAATTTGTACTTCAGGTTCGCAAGACAATGCGAAAAAATCCGATAAGGCAACCGCTACTTCGCGTGAAACCGTCTTTTCGATTCCGGTCGATACGCCTATCCGATCAGATTTGATAAGTTCGCAGGCACGTTTAAGCCGATCGTTCGAGTTTTTCATAATACTTTTTTAAGGCTCCTTCTTATACTTCCCGAAAACCCCGAATATTCTTTTTCGGGATCGAATAATCTGATTTTTCCGCCCGATACGGCGGTAGCGAGCCGTTTGAAACACCTTCCCGCAACTGTATTATCCGATAACAAGCAGTTTTCGGACGTGATAATATAATCGTCGTAAGGAATTACTCCGGCGACGGTTGTTTTCAGAATGGCACCGATATCGTTCACGCCGAGCGTTAATCCTTCTATTGAAAGGTCTCCGCGTACCATGTTTACGACCGTATATATTTTTTTCAGATCGTAACTTCTCAATACGGAAAGAGTTTTGTCTGCGTCGCGCACGGAAGAAAGCGACGGCGTTACTACTATAATCGCGCTGTCGGATGCTTGCACGGCTCGATGAAAACCAACGTCAAGCCCTGCAGGGCAATCAAGAAGAACGTATTCGAAGTTTGCTTTTAATCCGTCAAACAGATTTCGTATATTTTTTCCGTTAACGGCATTTCCGCCAGCCGCGTGCGCCGATGAAATCATGTAAAGATTTTTAACTGCGCACGGCACAAGCGACTGACTTGCGCGGCATCGCCCTTCAAGCACGTCTGTAATATCGAACTGAATGTTTTTTTCCGTCCCCATTACTATATCGAGATTATTCAGTCCGAAATCAAGATCGCATACAATCGTGCGTTTCCCTTTTGCCGCAAGTTTAGCCCCGAGATACGCGGCAACGGTTGTTTTTCCAACGCCGCCTTTTCCCGATGTTACCACAATCGTTTCACCCATAATTAACTCCGTAACGCTATATAAATCATCTGTTTTAGAATCATATTATAACGCAAGCAGAATATCGTTTTATAACGGGTTTACGATTTTTCTGTCGAATACGGACGAAAAACTATTCTTCGTCGTCGCATTCGTCGCGTACTTTTATACGTTTTTTCACAAGTATGGCGTCTTCGCCGATTTTGTCGATATCGCAAGGACTGATTTCCTGTTTATCCTGCGCCGACAGACAGAATGACGGACTTACCGTAAAACTTACAAGACAGTTATTCGGAAAACTTACGGTAACATCGCTTATTTTCCCGATTTTACTTCCGTCCGCGACGTTTATCACCGTCTTTTTTTTAAGATCTTTGAATGAGTAATCCATAAATACTTCCCTTATGAATCTTATTCCGTTACAAATAAGAATATGCTTTCCACGGTTGCGCATAATATTGGCATATGCTGATAATATTTACGCGCGCCGTAATTTTGTACGTTGCGCTTCTTGTTGTAATGCGACTCATGGGTAAAAGGCAGATCGGCGAAATGCAACCATTCGAATTCATTATTACGCTGCTTATAGCGGAACTTGCCTGCGTTCCGATGACCGACGTATCGATTCCCTTGTCTTACGGCTTGATTTCGGTTTTGGCGGTCTTTATTCTTCATCAGATAATGTCGCTTATCGAACGCTCGGGAAAAACGTTGAAATTTCTTATAAGCGGTAAGCCGTCGATGGTGCTTACTCCAGACGGCGTTGATCTGACCGAATTAAAAAAGAATAATATGGGCGTAGAAGACCTTATCGAAGCGATGCGCTCACTCGGATATTTTTCGCTTGACGATCTTAGGTATGCCATTTTCGAAAGCAACGGAAAGTTAAGCGCGCTTGAAAATCCCGAACGCGACACGGTACCTTCTGTTCCGCTGCTTATGATAAACGATGGCAAACCTTTGAAAGAAAATTTCGAAAAAAGGGGCATAACTTGTGATGAATTACGGAATTTTATCAAAGATGATCTTAAAAAAATTTCAGAAGCGGAAGTTCTCACATTAGATGAAAACGGAAAAATATACTTGAAAAGAAGAAAAGAAAAATTCAAAATATTACACTTGGGAGAGAAAAGCCAATGACAAAAACAATAGTAACGATTGTCGCTTCTATTTTAGTGCTTGCGGTGTGTTCATACGGAGAATATCGCGAAGTACACGATACTTTCGATACATTCTACTCCTACCTTGAACAGACCGAAATCAAATTAAAAGATAATAACGTTTCGGTCGAAGATACAAAAGCACTAAGGAATTTTTGGCTTGAAAAGAAAAAAAGTCTGCATGTGTGGGTTCCGCATGCAGATATTAAAGAAATAGATTTATGGCTTGGTGAAACCGTTGCGTTTACGGAAAACGGTAAATTAGACGAAGCGATAACTAAAATCGTCGTTCTTAAAGGACTTGCAAAACAAATTCCCGAAACATACCTTATCCGTCTTGAAAATATTTTCTAATCAAATTTCGCACACAAAGGTATTATCTTGATATTCTTAGACTTCAAAATTTTCGACGTCGCTTTCAAGCAAACAGACTCCGTAACAGCTTAATCGGTTATGCTCTTCAGATAGAAAGCGACTATCGTTTTTAAGTCGTGCAGCGAAAGCTCCACCTGATACCCTATCTTGCC
>CAKQXZ010000096.1 GCA_934292955.1 uncultured Clostridia bacterium | reverse complement strand
TCGTGATCGTATGCCGCAAGTTTGATTCTGATTTTCTGTCCTGCCATTTTTTTACTCCTTTTTATACTAACTTTTCTTCCCTGATTAAATGGCTTTTCGATGTATTTTCGGGGAAGTTACAACTTTGCCGTGTGTGTCGACCTATGAGCAATAAAAAAATCACCTGCGCTGTGTGTTAAGCAGATGACTCCTATCGTCCGAGGGTCGGTTAGTCGCAAAGGTCAACGCCTTCACGTTTGTCAATGAAAATTATCTTCCGTCGGATTTCGCACGGGGTTCCGGATTCCCGAATCGAAATGCGGTTTAAGTAACTTTCCATCTCAACCCAAATTACACAGCCTATTCATAATACATCATTCGTCAATGCACGTCAACTGTTTTTTACACGTTTTCAAAAAAAATTATATAATTGTTTTTTGTTTATAGTCCGACCGCACTACCCCGTTTGTTTATTTACGCACGCGTATGCGCGTACACATACGCGTGCGTATATAAAATAATGAAAACGATCGGAAAGCACGAATAATAAAACACAACAGCGCAACGCAGGTAATAAACTCAACGGCGCGACGCAGGTAAGGAAAAGGCGCAGAATCGGAATCAATCCCGCGCCTTGCCTTTTTATTTATAACGCTTTTACCTTCTTTCCGTCAAACACATATAATTTGCCGTCATATCCGCTCGCCTGCACGGGATAATCGTTCTGATATCAAGACATTTTTAATAGTCTTTTCGCTTCAGCAAGAGAGAGAAATAGTATAGCTCTACCTTCTTTAATCGCTTGCACGGCGCTAATGTAACGAACTTCTTTCCCATCGTTATCATAATCTATAAAAATATCGCACACGCTTGCCTTACCCGTATAACTTGCACCATAAAAATAAATTTGCTTAATTAGCAACAAAAATTCATCAAAACGCTTATATTGAAAAGCCGAACTTATACATATCGTTTTCCCAAAAAATAAATCATCTTTTTTAATCTTTGAAACTTCCAATTTTTCAATATGTTTTTTCAGAAAAACACATTGAGCCTTCTTATTGCCATCCCTTGCCTTTTCTAACAAAATACAGTTATGGTTCTTTATCCTTTCCGTTTTCCACTTTTTATATCGTTCCTTCATCATATCAAGCGTTTCTGGAAAAGACAATCGCTCCTTTTTTGATATCGTTTCCAGTATTTTTATAACCGCGAACGAATCATCGTCGCTTTTATGAATTTTCACATTTCCAATTTTCAACTCATCAATAATTTTCTCTATTGATGTTCTATTACCTGCTTTTGTATAACCTTGATATAATTTTTGAATATCAATGCAAGAAAACAAGATTGGTTCTTTGTTGTATTCTTCACACGCTACCCTTAAAAAGTTTATATCATTTTTAGTCGAAAACCCAATAATACTATATTCAGCCGATGTCAAAAGATTTTTTATTTTATCATAATAATATTCGAATGTGGGGCTATTAAAGTATACGTCGTCAGGGAATGAAAGAGCAATATCTCTTTCATGTGCTCTACCTGTCAGCTTGAATTTATGTTCAGGATTTATAGTAATGCATTCCTTTTTCAAAATATTAAATCTTTCATCAGCAAAAACATATCCAAACTCACAAATATGCTTACCATCGCAACACTCTATATCAAAACTTAAGTATTTCATAATCACTCCATCAAGTTATTTCACCAACATGTCTTTTACATTCTATCAAAATAATTTAGAAAAGTAAATCTTTCTATTATAGGTAAAATGCCGCAATTATTTTTATCATTAAGCATCCATATAAAATTTAAGCATATAGACCATCATAAAGCACGCGATAATCGACCTATACGCCGACTTTTTATAAAATTGGCACATAAAAACCGCAGTATAAAACGCCAAGAGAATTTCTCTTGGCGTTTTTATCATTAGAGTTACAAATTCTGTAAAAGACCTTTTAATAAAGCTCGTATTCGCCGGTGAATAGATTTATATACGTCTTATTATGTTTTGCGGCAAAAAGCAACGACTTATATACTCCGCCATAGTGCGTCTTCACATAAGCAATTATATAATCGGCTTGATTGATCATCCATATATTGCGCCTTGCAATTGCAAATTTCGGCGGAACGTTTTCCAACGGCGGGTAAAGGATTTCGTCATACTCCTTTTCTAAATATTCCTTTCTCTTACTAAGCCAAGTGTTCAAATAGGGCGTAATAAAAACAATTCTGGAATCTGCGTGTGTTTCTTTATACTTTTTAGCACATTTCTTTGCAAGATTATCAAAAGCACCATAGCCGCCAAGATAAAAATCCACACTGTCCCCTTTTGCAAAAATTTCAATCTGACGATAAAGCCTTTCTTCATCTGTTGGACAATATTGTAAAGACGAATGTCCAAAAAACGTAATAATCATTGAGAACCACTTCATTTAGGAAAGTTTACATTCGTAATTATATCATCTCGCAAATAAAAATACAAGCGTATAGGAATGTATCCATTCTTATTTTATTTTTAGAAACGGATATAATAATTATGAAAGTATTCTTTCGTATATGTACTTTCGGGGGTATTGAAGTGACAGTCAACGATGCTGTGGCTAAAAGAGTAGAAAAACTACTCGCCGAAAAGAATATGACACGGTATCGGCTGGAACAAAACTCAGGCATACAGCACGGTCACATGCGATGGATAATGAGCGGCAAAAGCAAAACGGTTACGCTATCGACCGTTATGATGCTCGCCAACGGTTTTGGAATGATCGTACTTGAATTTCTTGACGACGATTTGTTTTCATATGAAAATCTTGAAGTAGAATAACATAAAAATCATCCGCGATTATCGCGGTTTTTTTATGTGTTTTTATTGCAAAATATGCGATAATCGACCTATACGCCGACTTTTACAAAACAGACACAAATAAACCGACAAAAAAATAATATAATACGGTATATAATAAGTTTACCGAAATAAATAATTGTGGTAAAATAATCGCTGCAGGCATAAATTGACCGCCCGCGGCAAAACAATGATAAAACATTATACATAAATGTAAAGGACAAAATGCTCAAACTTGTAAGATTTCTTAAAGGGTATAGGCTGAAAACGGTTTTCGGTCCGCTGTTCAAACTGGTGGAAGCCGTTTTCGAACTGATTGTACCGATCGTGGTCGCCTGGATGATAGACACCGCAATCCCTATGGGGCAAAACGGCAATTATTCGGGCTTATGGAAAGGCGGGGCGATACTCGTAGGACTGGGAATTGTAGGTCTTGCGTTCGCACTGACCGCGCAATATTTCGCAAGCCGCGCGTCGTTGGGGTTCGGCACGAATTTGCGTAAGGAGTTATACGCGCACATAAACACCTTTTCTTACGCCGAACTGGATAAATTCTCCACCGCGTCGCTTATAACAAGGCTTACGTCGGACGTAAATCAGGCGCAACAGGGCGTTGCGATGTTCATTCGTCTGATACTGCGCGCGCCTTTTATAGTGATAGGCGCAATAATTATGACGATGACGATAGACTTGCAGATTTCGCTCATTTTTATTGCGACGGCGTTGATTATAGGCGTAATTCTGTTTATAATTCTTTCATTCACTCTGCCGAAATATAAAGACGTGCAGGCAAAACTCGACGACGTTACCAGACTGACCCGCGAAAATCTTTCGGGCGCGAGAGTCGTTCGCGCGTTCGCCGCGGAAGAAAGAGAAAAAAGCGGTTTTGCCGCGGCTTCGGAAGTTCTGACCAGAACTTCGACGAGAGTGGGCGCGTTTTCGGCATTGCTTAATCCGCTGACTTACGCGATACTTAATCTCGGCATTATCGCACTGCTCTATTTCGGCGGAATAAAAGTCAATGCAGGCGAACTTACGCAAGGCGAAGTGATCGCGCTCGTCAACTATATGACCCAGATACTCAATGCGCTTGTGGTTTTCGCAAACCTGCTGGTAACGTTCACCAAAGCTTCGGCTTCGGCGGCGAGAATAAACGAAGTGTTCGCCGTTCAGTCTTCTATGAAAGAAGGCGCGGGCGCGGCGGCAGATTTTTCAGCCCCCGCAATCGTTGCAAAGGACGTATCTTTTACCTACGGCAACAGTTCGGCGCCCGCAATTTCGGATATAAATATCAGCCTTGAAAAGGGGCAGACGCTCGGCGTTTTAGGCAGTACGGGAAGCGGCAAAAGTACGCTTATAAGTCTGTTAACGCGACTTTACGATGCAACCGAAGGCGAAATAAAAATCTTCGGAAACGATATAAAAGACTACTCGCCAGAACAACTCTCCGCACTGTTCGGCGTAGTTCCGCAGTCGGCGGTTTTGTTCGGCGGCACCATCCGCGAAAATCTGCAGTGGCGCAAGCCCGACGCGACCGACGAAGATATTGACAACGCGCTTAAAATTTCGCAGTCTGCCGAATTTGTTTACGCAAAAGACGGCGGACTTGACGCGCCCGTTGCTCAGGGCGGCAAAAACTTTTCGGGCGGGCAACGGCAACGTTTAACCATAGCGCGCGCCCTTGTAGGATCGCCTGAAATACTCGTTCTTGACGACAGTTCGAGCGCACTCGACTTTGCCACCGACGCAAAACTGAGAAAGGCGTTGACCGAAGAAGCAAGGTCACGCGGACTGACAGTAATAAACGTTTCGCAGCGCGCCGCAGGGCTTAAATACTGCGACAAAATCGTCGTTATGGATGACGGAAAAATCGTTGGCTACGGCAAGCACGATAAGTTATATAATGAATGCGAAGTTTATCGCGAAATCTGCGATTCGCAGGACAAAGGGGGTGCGGCAAATGCGTAAAAAGGTTAAACCCGCAACCGATTTTGCGGCAATCAAAAAATTGCTTTCGTTCTCTTCGCCATACGCGGGATTTATCGTTCTCGCACTGCTCTGCTCGCTTTTCCAGATCGCGGCGACCTTGCTTGCGCCCGTAGTAATAGGTAAAACGATAGACTTTATCGTCGATGCGGGCAACGTGGATTTTGCGGTAATCGGCAAAAATTCGCTTATACTCGGCGGACTGATAATTATAGCCATTGTGTTCCAGTATTTGTCGTCGCTGTGCATAAACCACGCGTCATTCCGCATTGTTTACGATATAAGAAAGCGCGCGTTCGAAAAACTGAACGACCTGCCCCTTTCGTACATTGACGGCAATCCGCACGGCGACCTTATAGCAAGAGTTTCTTCCGACGTCGATCAGATTTCGGACGGACTTATTCAGGGCTTTTCGCAACTGTTCAGCGGGGTTGTTACGATTATCGGCACGCTTGCGTTTTTGCTTTCTTACAACTGGATAATCGCGCTCGTCGTGGTGTTTTTAACGCCATTATCGCTTTTTGTAGCGTACTTTATAGCGAAAGGCTGCCATGATATGTTCGCAAAACAGGCGGAAAAGCGCGGAGAACTTTCGGGGCTTGTTACCGAAATGCTTTCCAATCAGAAAACGGTCAAACTTTTCCGTTATGAAAAGCGCGCGGAAAAACGCTTTGCCGATATCAACATCGAACTTAAAAAATGGGGGCAAAACGCCGCGTTCTATTCGGCTATGACCAACCCCTGCACTCGATTTGTAAACAGCGTGGTATACGTTGCGGTTTGCGTCCTGGGCGCATATCTGGTAATTTCGGGTAAAGGCATTCCGGGCATAGGCGCGTTCAGCGTGGGCGCGTTGTCGTGCTGTTTGTCTTACGCGAACCAATACACAAAACCGTTCAACGAAATTACGGGCGTTATAACCGAACTTCAAACGGCGACCGCCGCGGCGGACAGAGTTTTTAATCTTCTGGAAACGCCCGATCAGCCGTCCGACAAAGGATTACCGGAACTTACGAACGTTAAAGGAAACATAGAAATAAACAACGTATATTTTTCGTACGTTAAAGACCGCCCGCTGATCACCGATTTCAATCTTTCGGTTTCGCAGGGCAAACGAATTGCAATCGTAGGTCCCACGGGTTGCGGCAAAACTACCCTTATTAACCTGCTGATGCGCTTTTACGATATAGATTCGGGTAATATCTCGGTTGACGACAAAGACATTTCGGCGGTAACGCGCAGTTCGCTGCGTCTTTCATACGGAATGGTACTGCAGGACAGTTGGCTTAAAAAGGCGACCGTGCGCGACAATATACGCTACGGCAACCCCGGCGCGACCGACGAAGAAGTAATCGCCGCCGCCAAAGCCGCAAACGTGCATAATTTTATAATGCGTATGAAAGACGGGTACGACACAGTTCTGCAGGACGGAGACGTTTCGGTCGGGCAAAGACAACTGCTGTGCATTGCGCGCGTAATGCTCACCCACCCGCCGATGCTCATACTCGACGAAGCGACGTCTTCTATCGATACCCGCACGGAACTTAAAATTCAGCGCGCGTTCGAACTGTTAATGCAAGGCAAAACGTCTTTCATTGTTGCGCACAGGTTATCCACAATAAAGAACGCCGACCTTATTCTCGTTATGAAAGACGGCAATATTATCGAAAAAGGCACTCACTACGAACTCATCGAAAAAGGCGGCTTTTACGCCAATCTTTACGATTCGCAATTCGAACATTAAATTTTCACCTTACTTATACCTAAAAAACGCGATTTTTTTATTCATATAAAAATGTCGCGTTTTTTATAAATGCAATTGACTTTTGATTATACATAATATATAATATGGAAGAATAAACTACCGAATAAACACGGGCAGATTTCGGTTGTCGGTTTTGCCGATTTTACGGTTATTCCGAGCCCGATATAAGGAGAGAATTATGTCTGAATCTAATATCATAATGTCAGGCTTTAACATCATTGCCATAAACCGCGCAAAAAAACGTAAAAACGCGAAATGCAGAAGCATGGGATTAACCTGCGGATTCTGCAATATGATCTGTCCGAAAGCCGCTTCGCAAGAAGAATCGGCCGAAAAACAACAGGCAAAATTAAAAGCAGCCGCAGAAAAAGCCGCCGCAGAAAAGGCTGCTAAAGAAGCCGCTGAGAAAGCTGCCGCAGAAAAGGCCGCTAAGGAAGCCGCAGAAAAAGCCGCCGCCGAAAAGGCTGCTAAGGAAGCTGCAGAAAAAGCTGCTGCCGAAAAGGCTGCTAAAGAAGCCGCTGAGAAGGCAGCCGCCGAAAAGGCTGCTAAAGAAGCCGCTGAGAAAGCTGCCGCAGAAAAGGCCGCTAAGGAAGCCGCTGAGA
>CAKQXZ010000095.1 GCA_934292955.1 uncultured Clostridia bacterium | reverse complement strand
TTTGTAAGCGGGATCGTACCACTTGACGAGCATGGAAGTTTTGCCCCATTCCTGCTTGTTTTCGGCACTCCAGCTTACGTTATAGAAACCGTCGTCTTTGGCGGTAATTTCATAATTGCAGACGTACGGATCTTTCATTGCGTCGGTTTCGGGCCGATGTTCCGTAACAACGTCGTCGTTGGATTTATAGAACTCGATCGAAGTGAATTCTATCGATCTCGTGCCGTCGTATTTTTCTATATACGCGCTGTCGAAGAAGAAATTAAGCGCGGAGATTTTGCCTACGCCAGAAAGGTCTGCAAATAACCAGTATTCGCCAGTCTGATTGTCGTATTCAAGGCTTTCAAAGGTGTTGTATTCAACTTCGAGCACAACTTTGTTTGAGTTTACCGACAAACCGAATCTTTCGGGCATGCCGCTCGTTTCGTCGCCGTAAGTCTTGATTTTTGCGACCATCAGCGAATAAGACGGATCGTAATATGCGACTTTAGCCGACAGATAATCCCAACCTACGTTGAAATCGTAAGACGCTTTGATCTTTCCTCCTAACGCGCCGCTGTCCTTTTCTATCCAGAACTTGCTCGTTGCGCTCCAACTGTCGGTAACATAAGGCGTGTAAATAAATTCAACCGAAGTAAGTTCAAACGAACGCTGCGTTGCGTCTGCCGCTTCGCCGCCGTCGATTACGAATTTAAGTTCGGAAAGGACTTTATATCCTCTTATATCGAGAACGATTTCACCCGTTTGATTAAGCGCGTAAGTGCCTATATCGTTTTTGCCGTCGCCTACTTTAAGAGTTTTTGCACCGTTTGAAGTATAGTTGAGCTTAACTCTGCCGTACGCGCCGACGAACCTGTTTACCGCGACCGATACGCTTGAATTTTCCGTCAGAGCGCTCGTTGAGTACGCCGCCTTGAAAACGCCGTCGGTTTCTTCGATCGTGTAGTCGGTTGCGATTACTTCGCCGAGTTTAGGCGAATTGTCTACGTCAAGCAGCGGATCGCCGTTTTTAAGGAAGGATATTTTAGCAATCTTCAGGCTGCCTTCTTTGTCGGACGGAGCCTGCGACGGATTGCTGTCGATATAAAAGTAAAGGCGACAAACGGTCTGATCGGATAATTTACCGTCGGTAGTCTTGTAATCGTTATCGGCGATTTTTATTTTCGACATATCCGAAACGAAACTCATCGTTCCGTCCATAAGCGTTTCGACCATAATGCCCATTGCGGGATATTTTTTGTCGTACGCTTCCGTATACATTGCCGCGACGGCGACTTTTTCCGCACCCGAAATGCTTTCAAAGTCCACGCGCACGTTGTTATAATCGAAAACGTAGTTGTATACGTCGAACCATACGAAATTGTAATCGCCTAAAGTTTTTCCGCTTGCGGGATAGGATACGTCCGCGCCGACGATTTTGCCGTTTTCTTTAATTTCGGTAACCGTGTAAGCGTCCGTAGTGCTTCCGACCGCACCGATATAAGGCGCGGACAATAAATCGAGTTCGGGAAGCGTGGGCTTTGCGGGTGCGGTTACGTCGTCCGGCAGCGGAATAATCGTTTCGCCGTCGGGAACTTCGATAATCGTACCCGACGAGCCCGAAGAATCGATCGAACTGTCGTCATTCGTAACGCAAGCCGCGAACAAACTGCAAACGCATATTGCCGATAAGATTGCAATCAGAAATTTTTTCATTATTTTTCTCCCTTTTTTGTTTATGTTCGGAATAAATCCGTTTTTAACCGATTTTATTTACTCTTTTACGCCGCCGAGCAGTATTCCCTTGATGAAATATTTTTGTGCAATGGGATATACCGCAAGAACGGGCAGCATCGCTATGAAAATCTGAGCCGAACGCAAGGTTGCGTCGTTGCTGTTCGCAAGCGCTTCTATCTCTTCGGGCGTCATTTTGTCTTTGTTCAGCTGGAAGTTTTTCATATCTTCCATAACGTGGTAGATATAGGTCTGAAGCGGCCAGTTTTCCTTGTTCATATACAGATATCCGTCAAACCATGCGTTCCAGTTACCTATTACGCAAAACAACGTTACGGTAGCAACAACGGGAAGCGATAGCGGAATAACGAGCCTGAACAGCACGGTAAAATGCCCCGCGCCTTCGATCTTAGCCGACTCCATCAATGCGGGCGGCACCTGACGGAAGAAGTTGATAAACAGTATCATGTTCCAGCAGTTCATAGCGCCGGGCAATACGAGCGCCCAGATTTTATTGAACAAGCCGATTTTAGATATGACTATGAACGACGGAATAAGCCCGCCGCTGAAGAACATGGCCAGTATGACTATTGCAAGGTAGAATTTCCTGCCGATGAAATCTTTGCCGCCGAATGCAAGCGGGTACGACATAAGCATGGTTACCGCAAGCGATATGGTCGTGCCTAAAAACACCCTTAACAGCGACAAGCCGAACGCGCGGAAAAAGTCGGATTTTTGCAGCAGATACTTATACGCATCCAACGTAAAGCCTTTGGGTATTAACCACACTTTGCCGGCAATAACCTGATTTTTCGCACTAAGCGAGATCGCAAGCAGGTTTATAAACGGCAGCACGCACAAAACCGCGATAATCGTAAGCAAAACGCCGTTTATGATAACGTATACCTTACGCGCACGCCCTTCGTTTATTTTGTTGTTTATGGTAGTTACGCTTTGCATATCAGAATATCCTGTATTTGAATTTCTTTGCGGCAATGAAGTAACCTATGCCGAAAAACGCACAACTTATAACCGATTTGAACACACCTATAGCCGTTCCCAACGAATACTGAAAAGTACTCGGGCTGACTATGCCGACGCGGTAAGCCATAGTATCTATAACGTCGCCCGTTTCATACACCATTTCGTTATACAAACTCACTATCTGATCAAAACCCGCGCTCATAATATTGCCGAGATTAAGCACGCTCATAAGGATTATGGTCGGCGCTATGCACGGTAACGTTATGTGCAGACACTGCTTCCACCTGCCCGCGCCGTCTATCTTTGCGGCTTCGTAAAGCCCGGGATCGACGCCCGTTATTGACGCAAGAAAGTATATCGCCTGATAGCCTAAACTCTTCCAGCATTCCGAAATAAACAGTACGGAGCGGAACCATGTATTGCTTGCAAGAAAACTTATGGGTTCCGCGCCGAACGCGCCCAATATTTTATTGATAGGTCCGTCTACGCTTAAAATGTCCACAAGCACGCTGGCTATTATCGTCCATGACAAAAAGTACGGTATGAACACTATCGTCTGAACGGCTTTTTTGAAATGCCTGTTTACCACTTCGTTCAGCATGAGCGCAAGGATTACGCCGAAAACGATGAGCAACACTATTTTAACGAAACTTATATAAATGGTGTTCCATACTACGTTCGAAAAATCGGGGCGCGAGAATATCTGAATGAAAAAGCCCGTGCCTACAAACTCGGCTTTAAGCAGCGAAGAAAAATACCCTTCGCCGTAAATCGGTCTGTACTTGGAAAACGCCATCCATATACCCGTCATAGGGATCAGGCTGAAAATTATTAAAAGCACCGTGCCGGGCAGCATCATAAGATGCATAGACAGCTGACTTTTCAAACGAACTCTGACGTTTTTCATGCTTTATACCACTGATTTACTTGTTTTAATACGGCTTCGCCGCCGTTTTTGTTATAGTCGGCTACAAAATCCTTCCAGCCCGAAATCGACGCGCCGCCTGTTATTACCTGCAAATAGAATTTTTTCATAGACGAATCGAGATACTCGCCGTAATTTTGTTGCGCGGGCGTCTGAACACCGTAAAATTCGTTATATTTTGCCTGTTTCCTGCCCTCCGCAAGTTCGGTAACGTAACCGTCACCGCCCGTTGCCGAAATTGCCTGCTCGTATATGCCGTAGCCTTTCTTTTCGAGTACGGACATTTCCGCCGACGTTTTGCCTGCCTTTAACGCCTGCATATACGGATATCCGTATCTGAAGCCGTTATCGCGCTCGCGTACGCGGAGTTTTTTGAATATTTCGCCGTATTCGCCCTGCAAAATTTCTTCGTAATATGCCTTGCGGTCGAAATTCTTATCCGCCATTTCGGCAAGTTTTGCGTCTGAAATTCCGAAACCCGCTTCGTAAAGTTCGTTAAACACGGTCTGAACTCGCTTGTACGATTCGGTGGTATACGGGGTGTACCAAAGTTTTGCGGGTACCCAGCTGTAGAAGAATCCGCCCGACGGTTCGCACAGACTGCCGTAAGTTTCATACGCCCGATCGTTATAGAACATATCGTAGAACAGGTTGGAAAGTTTGGCTAAAACTTCGGGGTGTTCGTAACCGCGGCGAACGCAGTTATAGTCTTCTATAAGCACTCTGTCAACCACCGGGAGCGCGGCTTTGCCGTCTACCGTCGGAAGTTCGATCGAAACCCATTCCGCACTTACGGTAGATTCGTTGGAAACGCTTTCCTGCAACGGATACGACGCCATATGGCGCATGCCCGAAACGATACCCACCTTACCCGCGATTATATCGTTACTCACTTTTGTGTCGGTGTAATTGTAAAATTCCTTGGCGATAAGCCCTTCGGAGTATAGTTTGCCGAGTTCTTCGAGCGCGCGTTTGGCTTCGTCCGAAGTGTTGGAGTCTATAAGCGTGCCGTCCTTTTGCATAAACGCGCCGGGTTGCGCGCCGAAAAGGTTGAAAAAGCCCGCCGCCGTATTGTTACCGACCGCCGCTATTTCCTTGGTCATGCCGATAGGAATTATATCTTTTGCCGCAAGCCCTTCGGGTTCGGCAAGTTTTGCGGCGTTGTTTTTGAAAGCGCGCGCCGCATTCACGAGTTCTTCGTAAGTGGTCGGAACGGCTAAACCGCAAGCGTCAAGCCAGTCTTTTCTTATATAAAGTTTCTGCGCGCGTTCATACGGGTTCTGCACGTTGGGAAAAGCGTAAAGTTTGCCTTCTTCCATACAACTTTCGAGCGCGGGTTTGTATAACTTATCGTTGTACATCCCCTGCAATTCGTCGTTAAGATAATAGAACGTGTTACCGAGATCGGCAATAAGCCCCGAAGTCTTCATAATTTCGTAAGTGGTCGAATTGGTAACGCGGAACACGTCGGGCAGATCGCCAGCAGCCATAAGCGTGTTGAGCCTGTCGGCATAACGTTCGCCGCTTATGGTCGAAACGTATTCTATCTTTATGTTAAGGAACTGCAAAGCCGCGTCGTTGAACGCATTGTTGGCAGGTCCGCTCGGCTTGCCTTTGTAAGTGGCAGGCACTTCGCCTATAGCCGTAAAATCCGTTCCCAGAACTTTTACGGTTACGGTAGTATCGTATTTTTTAAGCGGAGAATAATCTTCGTTTGCATTTTTTTCGGGTAAAACGCCCGGATTAACCTTTACATAATCGTCGATTATCTGCGCCGGCTTGCACGAGCATGCACTCACGCACGCCGCAGACACCGCCGCAAGCAATATCGAAACTATCTTTTTATGCGCTTTTTTCATTTTACACCTTGAAAAATCAGATTATATTTCCCGTTCCCGCCGTTTTTTTTTGCGGCGGGAAACAAGATAAATGTTTATGCGTAAAGTTCTATTTCGCTTATCCACATAAGGTTGCGCCTTGCAACGGGACCGTTGCCCGCTTCCTGATACAATCTTACTTTGGTAACGCCGTTTGCGCCGCTGAGCGAAATATCCGTTCTGTAAGTGCCGTTTTCTATATTGAGCGCTTCGCCTACTTTAACCCACTCGCCGTTTCTTTCGACCTGCACTTCTACCGAGCGCGAAGAGAATACGTCGCCGTTATCGAACGCCCAGTGAACTTTCATAACCGAAAGGTCTTTAGCCGCGGGCAGTTCTATTATGACGTAATGCGGGTTTTCGTTTTCGCCGCTCGCCCAGTTGGCAAACTGCCAGCCGAGACTTTCGAAGTTTTCGGCATTGCTTATATAGCCGTCGATAAGCACGTTTTTGTTATAACCGTTAAACAGCGAATCAACCGTGACTTTCGCGCCGTTCTTTTCGTAAGCGAGATTTGCTTCGGTAAGATCGCCGTTTTGTTTAAGATTTACGTCGTCGCGAATGGCAAGAGCCTTTTTGCCTCGAATACTCTTCGGGCGGAATTCGTAAGGCATCATTTCGCCGCCGATCGTTCTTCCCGCCGTATTGATATAAGGAATAAAATCGTATTCCCAGTCGCGATCGTAAATAAGCTGCTTGTCCGATTCGAAACCGTCCGCGGGATAGTATTCCATTGCGAACACGGGGAAATATTTTTTCTGACGGCACGCGTTTACTATCTGCACGCCGTTATATCTGTTATAACTGAAAGTAACCGAACTTTCGTCGAGTACGTCGTATTTGAAAACAGAAAGGTTATAATAAGTGCTGAAGAGTTCGAACATAACGCCGTCGAGATACTCGTATACGGTGGGTACTGCGGTAAAGCCCCTGTTAAGCACCATTTTTATATCGGGGAACTCTTCGCGGATATCCTTGATAAGGTTACACATTCCGTTAAAAGTCTGCGGATATGCGTCAATGCAGTCCACGGTGTCCATAAAAATTCCGTCCACGCCCGAATCGATAATTCTGCGGATTTCGTTGAATACTATCGTGCGCCATGCGGGATTTGCGGGATCTACATAGTACGAACCCCAGTCGCCGTTGGGTATGGGCTGATCGTTATCGTCGTAAAGATAATACGACGCATAACCGCCGGGACCCATTCCGTCGCCGATATTTAGCGAATAATCTTCGCCGAGAGTGATATATTCCACAGTCCATACGCCCGCGTCTTTGAATTTTTGAATATCCGCCTGTGTCATGGCGTTTCTGCCTATTATGGCAACGTCGTACCTGAGCATTTCTTCCTGAAATTCGCCGTAATTGATGAAATACGAGCTGACTTTGTTCCATTCGCGCTTTACGCCGTTTCTGTCGGAATAATCCGCTTCCTGCGTAAATACGCTTGTTCTTTCTGTCGTACCCGAAGAAGAATCGCCGTCACCGCCGACGCAGGCGGTAAGCGTAGTAAACATCATCGCAAACGACAAAACCAACGTTAAAATCTTTTTTGCTTTCATTATTTTTCTCCCGATTTTATATATTTTTTTAGTTCTTATCGCGAACTTTTTTTAGTTTTTATCGATAACACCGCCGTTTTCCGCAATAAAATCGTCGATATTTATCGCTTCGCCGTTATTAAGCCGAGATTTTTCGGCGGCAAAAGCCATTATGTGACTTCTTATTGAATTGACTATCGAAGAAGTTACGTCGCCCCCGCCGCTTGCGAGTTTGTGCATAAGTTCGGTCATCATCTCGTTATCGCCGCCGCCATGCCCCGAAAGATCGGTTGCCAATTTGTTTATATCGTAATAAACGGGCTGCTCGCCGAAACGGGTAAGGCGTATTATAT
>CAKQXZ010000094.1 GCA_934292955.1 uncultured Clostridia bacterium | reverse complement strand
TCTATAGGCGATGCGGTAGAGACTTACGGGCCGTTGATCCGTAGATATATTGGCGATATTCACTTTATGCCTGTATTTTATTACATAGCGGCTTCTTTGTCAAACGTTTTTACTTCGGTTTTCAAAAATATGCGGACTTTTTATTTTTTTAATAACCGGCGGAATCGCTATTGCTGAATTATAAAAATAATGTCGCTCGCATCATGTGCGCGAGAAAAATTTTTTTCATAAAAAAACATATCGCGCCGAAAAAACAAGCGGCGCGATAAAAATGTAATATATTGCAAAATATTAGATTTTATATGAGATTTTATAAATTATTATGTAACACATAATTAAATAATAATTCTGCAATTATCGTTTTTAAGCCTGTATTCACCAAAGTCCATTTCAAGGTCGAACTGGTCCGCGCCGTCAAATGCGGCAAGTCTGCAGACCGACACTTCATATGCCGTCATCACCCTGCTTTCGTTATCAGAAAGTTTCTTTGTATATTCTCTGCTCTGAATACGCCCAGATAACGCAAGTTTATCGCCTACGCAAAGATTTTTGACAAACCTTGCGTTTCTCCCCCACGCAATACATGGGATATAATCTGATTTATTATATGAACGGTTCACCGCAAGAAGGATATCCGTTATTTCCCTGTTAAAAGGCGTAGTACGATAAACGGGCGGTTTACATACATAACCCGAAAGCGCGATACTGTTCGGATTTTTAGAATAGCTTTCATCGCAAAGTTCACGGACGAATACGGTGAGCATCAAACGGCTTTTCCCGTCGACAATCTTGTTGTAACTTCTGAACTGCCCGATCGCTCTAATGGTAGAACCTATAGTCAGTTTTTTTGCTTCGATCAATCTTTCCGATACGGTAACGGGAAGAATATCTGTTTGTCCCGATAAACGTTTTACGCTGACGTTCATCTCGTAAAATCCTTCTCCGTACACTTCGTGCGAAAAGACTGCTTTTGTAAGGACTTCCCCCTGAAGATAGACCTTGTTGTTTTGCTTTTCCAAGTAATTCATTTATTTTTCCTCCAATGCGATTCAACGCATTATAAATTATGCGATTTTTATCTGTCTTCCGTCCGCCGCGATTTTGTAATCCGATTTATAAATGAGTTCGCCTATAGGCACAAAAGTATACCCTTTCGCCTGCAAATCGGCAAAAATCAAAGGTAGACTTTCCGCAGTATGTAATCCGTTGTTATGGCAAAGAATTATAGACCCGCTTTTAACTTTTGTAATAACGCGGAACGATATTTCTTTTGCCGAAAGATTCTTCCAATCAAGACTATCCACGTCCCATTGTATCGTATATAACCCTTTTGCTTCTGCACGTTCTATAAGAAGATTATCATAATCGCCGAACGGCGGACGAAAGAGTTCAACTTTCCTACCTGTTATTTTTTCTATAACCGAACAAGAATAATCGAGTTCATAGTCGATTTTCTCTGCCGAAAGTTTACTCATTTGCGGATGAGTTTTACTATGCGTTCCCACTTCATGTCCTTCCGCAACAATTTTTTTAAGGTCTTCCGGATATTTCTCAGCCCAGAAAGAAACAGTAAAAAAAGTACATTTTACATTGTACTGCTTAAGTTCTTCAAGAATTTTTGCAGTATATTCGTTACCCCATGCGCAATCAAATGAAATTGCAATCTTCTTATCGTCACGTTCTACGGAATATACAGGTAGTTTTCTGACAGCATACCCGCAAACAACGCTTTCAACTGTATCCGAATACAGACAAGATAACAAAACAATCCCCGCACATACTATACAGAATGCGATCTTAGTTATATGTTTAATACGTTTGCACCCGATTTGGTTGATCTGATTTTTCGCTGTCAACATTTATATCCTTATTATACAATACGATTTTTTGTAGATTTAGCCTTATTTTAAGAATTACGGTCGAATATTGTCGAGTTTCTTTTTGTATATGATATGCCGAGCATGTTAAAAATATAATATTCAAAGAAAAAATAAAGAAATTCATTTTTATTAAATCAACAAGTTTGCAGCCAATCCGTTTGACATTGTACAACGTTTACGATAAAATATTTGAGCTGGATGAAAAAGAATTTTTGCATATGAGATCCTGAAATTGCACGTCTGTAAATAAGCGCCGCAATAAAAACTTTTCTCTTAGACAAAAACTTAATATGCTTCCTTAGTTAAATGGATATAACAGTCCCCTCCTAAGGGACAATTGTGGGTTCGATTCCCGCAGGGAGTACCAAAAAGGCGCCGATTTCGGAAACGAAAACGGCGCCTTTTGGTTGTTTAGCCAATAAAAAAGAACCGACAACAAAAATTATGTCAATTCTTTCTTATTCAAAATGTACTCCACCGCGGACAACAGATCCGCAGCTTTGAATATCGGTTCACTGTCGCCTGTTTTTTCAGGTATGCCTGTAAGAACTTTTACCGCGGGAATTCCAGCGTTAAGTCCCGTTTTAACATCTAAATCACTATCGCCGATTATTGCGCAGGCTGAAATATCGAGATTAAAATCTTTAGCAGCACTCTCTATCATTCCGATATCGGGTTTTCGGCAATGACATATTTTTTTCAGCCGCTTTACTTCCCCTTTGAACCCGGAATGCGGATGATGCGGACAATAATATATTCCGTCAATAAACACGCCGTTTTGCCCGAGCAAGGTCTGAATTTTATCAAATTCTTTTTCGACTTCCGCACGCGAACATTCCCCGCGTGCAATCACGGGCTGATTAGAAATTATTATGGCAAGATATCCGCTCTCGTTAATTTTCCTTATCGCGTCGGTAACTGCGGGCAAAAGTTCTATATCTTCGGCACTTTTTATAAACCCTTTGTAAATATTAATGGTGCCGTCGCGGTCAAGAAAGATCGCCTTCTGCTTGTTTCTGAAATTACGCTCGGCAACAAGCCCCGATTCGATTTCCTTTTCGATTTTAATAAATCTTTCGGGTGTTCCCGCATCCTTGATATATTCCGAACTTCTGTACGAATACACTCTTTCTCCGAGCTCTATAAGGCTCGCGATAAAGTCGTGTTCCATATTTACTTTTTTAGGCTCTGTAAAATAATCAAGCGCTGCAGGATTTACTATAAAAAAACCTGCGTTAACGTTATTCTTATAAAAATAATCGCGAATACCGCCTTTATGGTCTATTCCGATAACTCTGCCGAATCTGTTTGTAACAACTAAATCGCTGTCATAAGGATGCGAGTTCGGATGCGTAAAAAGAGTTACCGCCGCTTTTCTCTTTTTATGAAAAGCAAGCATTCTCTTTATATCGATATCGAAAACAGTATCTCCCGAACAGACTACAAAATCCTTTTGCACACGCCCTTTAAGGTAGTACAACGCGCCGCCCGAACCGAGCGGAGTTTCTTCTGTAATGTAATCTATGTTTACGCCGAATTTCTTCCCGTCTCCGAGATAGTTTTTTATAACGTCGGCAAGGTGTCCGACCGAAACGGTTATATCGGTTACTCCGTTATCCCTTAAAGCGATAACCGCGCGTTCTATAACGGGTTTTCCCGCAATAGAAGCCATCGGTTTGGGAATAATATCGCCCGTTATGGCGGTAAGCCTTGTGCCTTTGCCGCCTGCCATTAAAAGTGCATGCATATCTTCTTTACCTTTAGTCGTTTATCCAACTTTCCGCACCGTTTTTCGTAAAATTCACCGGATAAGTTTTGCCTTGAAGAGACGTCATTTCGTTAATAAGGTACTGACGGTTTACGGGATTAACATATACAAGCAAAAAACCGCCGCCGCCTGCGCCCGAAACTTTAACCGCTTCGGCCCCATGAGAAAGAACAAAACTTATAGTTTCTTCCAATTCTTTATTCGAAACGATATCCGAAGTACGCTTTTTCTGTTCCCAACCTTTGCGAATGCTTTCGGCAAACGCTTCCATATTACCGGTAAAAATATAATCTTTCATATCATAAGCGGATTGCTTTAATTGAAGCATTGCTTCTGTGGTTTTGCTTTCTTTTGACTTCGTTCCCGCTATCTGATTATCGATTATATTTTTTGTAAGTTCCAGCTGCATTTTAGCCGAACTTCTGCTATGCCCGCCGTAATACAACAGGAGAGAGCATTCAAGTTCGTTTATTCTGCTTTTATCCAGTCTTAGCGCGTTTACAACAGTGGTTTTATCTTTTTTGAACTCAATAAAATTAAAACCGCCGAAAACCGCAGCATACTGATCTTGTTTACCGCCCGCAAGCGCAAGATCATTTCTCTCTATATCGTACGCAAGCGCTGCCATACGGTATTGGCTTAAATTCAGTCCAAGCCAACGATTAAACGCTTCTAATATCGCAACCACCATAGTAGAAGAAGTTCCCAATCCCGAGCCTATGGGGGCGTCGTTTGCAGTACTCATTTCAAACGAAAGAGCCTTACCGCCGTTAAAATCTTTTACTATTCTGTTATAAACGCCGCGGTGAAGAATAAGATTATCGCCGTCAAGCGGTAATTCGGGAACGGCGTCTGTAAAAAGATCGTTGCCGTTATCGTATGACTTGATTTTTATTTTTCCGTCCGTTCTCGGCATAATGGTACAATAAGCGTACATGCCGATAGTAGCGTTAAGCACCGCTCCGCCATATTCGTTACTGAATGTTTCTATGTCGGTTCCGCCGCCCGCAAGCCCTATTCTTAACGGCGCTTTGCTTCTTACTATCATTTTTACTCTCCTTTTCCACCCTTCTTTTCATCTACTATTTCATTAAGTCGCTTCAGTAATACATCGGTGCATTCGCTCCAATTCATATAGCAACTTTTTGAAGCCGTTTCGCCTATTTCTTTTAATTTATCTCTGTCGGAAACAGCACTTATTATCTTTTCGGCAAAAGCACACTCGTTGTTTTCCGAAAGATATCCGTCTACCCCATCGGTTATGCCGTAGCCCGCGCAAGAATTTTCAATAAAAATACCGGGAGTTTTATATGTCGCGCCTTCTACCTTTACCAAACCGAAATTGTCGTAGATAGACGGAAACAGCAACAAATCCGCGCGCGAAAAAAGATGCGGAAATTGTTCTCGCGGCAAAAAGCCCGTAAACACAACTTCATCATTGGTAAAATTCAGCTTCTTAGCATATTTCTTAAGTTTTTTTAGTTCCGCGCCTTTACCTACAACGTAAAAACGGAATTTAACTCCACGCTCTTTTACCAATGCAAGCGCACGCAAAATAAAATCTATGCGTTTCAGGCGCATTACACGTCCGACGTATATAAATACAAGTTCGTCTTTACCGATTTTGAACTCTTCGTTTGCGAGCGCGGCGTTTTCATCAACGTTTTCGCACGGCTTAAAATCGGTTCCGAACGGAAGATATGTAACTTTTCCTTTATATCCCGCAAAACGCGCCTGTTCTTCGACCAACGGAGAACACACAAATACTTCGTCGAAACGATTATATGTTCTGCCGAGACTGCGCACCATTAGTTTTGCAATAAACGGAATCTTTACTATATCCTTGAAAATAAGGTACATATTAGAGTGAAAAGTCGCTACGGCGGGAATCCCCTTTTTCTTAGCCACTTTAAGTGCGAATTTACTCATATTAAAAGGTGAATGGACGTGAATTATATCATAATCCTTTTCCATAACCTTTTTCTTGAAATTTTTATCGAGCGCGGGAAATCCGTAATAATCGTTAAGCACGGGAACGTGAATACTTCCGCATCGCGTAATTTCATAAGGTTGGTTATCTTTATAATCCTTTCGATTTTTCGGCACAAGTACCGTAAGATCGGTTTTATCTTTCAGATTTAGACAATAGTTATGCATGCAATTTATAACCCCGTCCACATCCGGGAGATATACATCCATCGCTTCAATTACTTTCAGTTTGTCAGTTTTATCAGTCATATAACCACCAACTCTCCGCAATACTTGCGACCAAGCGGAAAATACATGTTGTGTACTTAGCGAGTATAACATTTTTTCCCGCTATTGTCAACCCCCGAATGGAAGCGAACAACCCATTTTTTAAGGTTATTTGCGGTAAATTACATTTATAACTTCTTCTGTCGTAGCAATATTAAGTCCACGACTTAAGGCATATGCGTATAACTTCCTGAAACAATCGTCGCATAAAACTTCGGGATTATGACAATCGGACGAAATTACGACTTTCGCATCGGTTTCGGTGCATGCGTCAATCAGCATATCCGACGGATACCAGAACCCGTTATTCCTTATGCCGTTTGCATTCAGTTCGACTAAAACACCCTTATTCCGCACCGTTTTTATAAGGTCCGAAAACGCCGTTTTAATATTATCCGTCGGCACTATTCCGGCGGATAATATTACGTCGGGATGTCCTAAAATCGCAAACAATCCCGTGCTCACGCCTTCTTTAACCTGTTTGATATAACTTAAGACTTTGTCTTCTGTTTTGCCGTCAAAAAATGAATTAAGCGTTTTGCCGTTATGTCTGAATACATGTTGCCCTAATATCAGGTAATCAAGTTTTGTAAGCAGTTTTTCATAATATCCGATATTTTCAGGCGTATACTCTATTTCACCGCCGACGCATATTTTTATTTTATCTCCGAAATCGCGTTCGGCAACTGCGAACTGACTAAGATATTTTTGATCGAAATCTTCAAATTTCACATAGGGATTGAAATGTCCGGGTTGTCCGATATGATCGGAAATACCTATACACTTCATATGATTTCTGCACGCTTCTGCAACGTAATCGCTTACGGTTCCTCTTGCATGTCCGCAAAGATAATTATGGGAATGAAGATTATATTCAATATCGGGCAAAACGTCTTTTTTATACTCGAATTTTTCGTAACCGTTTATCATGCCGCAACTTTTTACTTCTTTAGTTTAATATAAAACGAATTACTGCCTTGCTTAGGCGCGCGATACTTTTCCGCAAGTTCGGGACCGCAAGAATTTGTTCCTATCCCGCTCATTTCCACGTCCACACTTACATATACACCGCTCGATTCGGGAAGTTCGAAATCATGCCGAGCGTTGATCAGTTCATCGACCGAGTAAGGCAAAACCGAAAACGAAAACGGATTTTCGGCTGTAATCTCAAACAATTTTTCAATTTCTAATGCGGTTGAAGCAAAATGACTTCCGCATTCCTGCGGCATAATATAATGCTCATACGATTTTTTCGCATTGCTTCTATACGTTCCGTAGGTTGACGCCATATGCTTATCAATATAACTTTCGCATTTGCCATATCCCGTATAGGTAAAATTACAATATCTGCGATCAAGTTTGAAGCAAAAGCCTATTCTCGGCAAATGAGACACAAAATCGGCGACTTTATATAAAAAATCGATTTTTATTCCGCCTTTTGCCTTTGTATAAACAACGGTATATTCCATTATCGGCTTAAAACTGTTTCTTACGACTTTCCCGTATACGGTCGTTTTATTTCCGTCCGTCGTAATCTTATAAATAACGGGCTTTGCATTTTCGTACTTATGCCATTCCGAAATGTATCTGTCGTTATCAATGTAAGCACGTCTGAAATTCACCTTCAACG
>CAKQXZ010000093.1 GCA_934292955.1 uncultured Clostridia bacterium | reverse complement strand
TCTTAATCCTATAGCTATAGCGGGTATGTCGCTGCTTGTCGCCTTTCTTTCAAGGGGCACAAAAGAATTGATGACCCGCGCTCAGATAACCAACGATTTTTATGCGCAGGTTATAACGGGAATAATGTTCTTTATTATTCTTGCCTGCGACTTCTTTATAAGATACAAAGTAGTGTTCAGAAAGAAACATACGGCAGATATCGGCGGTGCCGATACGAAAAAGGCGGAAAGCGAAGTTTCTAAAAAGTCGGCGGCAACGGCAAAGGAGAGTAACTGATGTTTATAAAATTTCTTGCATCTTCTATAAGATTATCGGCGGTCTTTTTATACGGTTCTACCGGTGAAACGCTGGTCGAAAAAAGCGGACATCTTAATCTCGGCATACCGGGACTTATGAGTTTCTGCGCGGCAGCCGCTTGTATCGCCGAATATTATCTTGTTCAGTCAATCGGTACAAGTTCGCCGTTCTTGTTGGTTTTGATCGGTATTCTCGTTGCTTTTGCCGTAGGCGCGTTGCTCGGATTTTTATATTCGTTTCTGACTGTGTCGCTTAAATGCAATCAGAACGTAGTCGGTCTTGCAATGACGACTTTCGGCGTAGGGCTTGCAGGGTATAATATTGCCGCCATGAAAGAGAAATTATACGTTATTTCCCGCGCGAGCAAGTTCTTTTACAGACTTTTCGATTACAACAAGAACAGTTCGTTTCAGACATTGTTTTTCTCTTACGGAATTCTTGTGTATCTTGCAATAATAATTGCAATCGTAGTTCAGATAGTTCTTTCTAAAACGCGCGTAGGATTAAGTCTTCGCGCGGTCGGCGAAAATCCCGCTACGGCAGACGCAGCCGGCATAAACGTCACTAAATACAGATATCTTGCAACATCCATCGGTTGCGGAATATCCGGGCTTGGCGGCCTGTTCTGTATTATGGACTATATGGGCGGTAGTTGGGAATATATGCTCGAAGGTCTTGGGTGGCTTTCGGTCGCGCTCGTAATTTTCACGCTATGGAAACCCGCGCTTTCGATTGCGGGATCTATTGTGTTTGCCTGTCTTTATAAAGCGGGGTCTTATATCAGCGGCATATCGCTTGCGCAGATGGAACTCTTCAAAATGTTGCCTTATATCGTAACTATAATCGTTCTGATAGTCACAAGTATTTTTGACAGTAAGAACGCTCAGCCGCCGCAGTCGCTCGGGCTGAATTATTTCAGGGAAGACAGATAACGGGTATATAAATTCGCTGATTCGGCGGGAACGCAAACATTGCGTTTCCGTCGTTTTATCGTTTATGAACAATGCGGCGCGCGGTGTGTTATCTACTAAAAGAAACAAAGCCGCACAAGTCAATAAGTGCGCAGTTATAAATATAACTTAACTCAGATATAAGACTTTTTGAACGATTGTTTTCAATTAGACCGCGCGCTTGCTTGCTATAAAATCAAGTTGGTGATAAAATAAAACAGTAAGGCGTTTTGCGGGCGTTAAAAAAATATTCTTATTTTAGTGATGACGAATGGAATCCCTACGCAGCAGGCGCCCGAATTTTATGAAAATCCGCTTTGCACAAGATACGCAAGCGACGAGATGAAAAGAATTTTCTCGCCCGACGAAAAGTATTCTTGCTGGCGTAAACTCTGGATTGCTCTTGCGGAGAGCGAAAAAGAACTTGGGCTTGATATTACCGACGAGCAGATAGCCGAAATGAAAGCCCATGTAAACGATATCGATTACGAACGCGTTTCGGAATACGAAAGCAAGCTCCGCCATGACGTTATGGCGCATCTTAAAGCGTATTGCGACCTTTGCCCGACGGCAAAGCCAATAATTCATCTCGGCGCGACTTCGTGCTTTGTCGGCGATAATACAGACATAATCGTCATGAAAAAAGGGCTTTTGCGAGTGAGAACGCTTTTGCTCAACTGTATCGACGCGCTTAAAGATTTTGCCGAGAAATATAAAGGCGTTGCTACTTTGGCTTACACGCATTTTCAGGCGGCTCAGCCGACCACGGTCGGAAAACGAGCCACTCTCTGGATGCAGGACTTGCTTTTTGACCTTAAAAATCTCGATTATCAACTTGATAACCTTAAACTTCTCGGTTGCAAGGGGACCACGGGAACCGCTGCAAGTTTTTTAACGCTGTTTAACGGTGACGAGCGTAAGGTAATCGAACTTGAACGAAAAATCGCCTTAAAATGCGGTTTCTCGGCTTGTTATGACGTATCGGGGCAGACTTATTCGAGAAAAGTAGACTATTTTGTATTGTCGGTGCTTTCTGGCATAGCGCAGAGCGCGGCAAAGTTCTCGTCGGATATAAGATTGCTGTCGCATTTGAAAGAATTCGACGAACCGTTCGAAAGCGGGCAGGTCGGCTCTTCTGCAATGGCGTATAAGCGCAACCCGATGAGATGCGAACGGATGGCTTCGCTTTCAAGATACGTTATATGCGACTGCATGAACGCTTCGGTCACGGCTTCGGCGCAGTGGCTTGAAAGAACTCTCGACGATTCGGCAAACAGAAGAATTTCGGTACCCGAAGCATTTCTTGCGGTTGACGGAATACTCGAACTGTATCTTAACGTTATAAAGGGCGGAACGGTTTATCCCGAAATGTCGAAAAGACATTTACGCGATGAACTTCCGTTTATGGCGACCGAAAATATTTTAATGTATTGCGTGGAAAAGGGCGGCGACCGTCAGGTTCTGCATGAAGCGATACGCCGTCATTCGGTGGAATCGGCAAAAGAAGTTAAACTTTACGGAAAAGACAATACGGTGCTTGAAAAAATAATCAACGACAAAACGTTTAATCTGACAAAGGATGAACTTGATAAAATTCTTAACGATTTTTCATTTACGGGTTGCGCAGAATCGCAGACGATCAGATTTTTAGAAGAAGTCGTTAAACCCGTGCTTGATAAAAACAAACAATATCTAGGACTTCAATCCGAAGTAAAAGTATAAAAATAAAAAACGACCGATTATATCGGATTACAGGAGAAAAAATATGTTAACAGCTATTGTCGGAATTAACTGGGGCGACGAAGGTAAGGGCAGAATGGTTGACCTGCTTTCGCAGAATTACAACGTTGTATGCCGCTATCAGGGCGGAAACAACGCCGGGCACACTATTGATGACGGAAAACTTAAGGTAGTTCTTAATCTGCTTCCGTCGGGCATACTTCGTAAAGACACGGTAAACGTGCTTGGCCCCGGAATGGTCATCGACGTAAAGCATTTGTTCAACGAAGTAAACAATCTTCGCGAAAAGGGCGTTGAAATTACTCCCGCAAATCTTAAAATAAGCGACCGCGCTACGATTTGCATGCCGTATCATGTTCTTCTCGATTGTCTTGAAGAAGACAGGCTCGGCGACGCGAAGTTCGGTTCGACCCGTCGCGGCATTGCGCCCGTTTATGCAGATAAATATATGAAGAAAACGCTCAGAATGGGCGATATTCTGCATTTTGACGGCATTGAAAAAAGGCTTAAAGGCATAATTGAATGGAAGAATCTGACCGTTGAAGGCGGATATAAGAGCGAACCCGTTAAACTCGACGCAGTTATGGAATGGCTTAAAACTTACGCTTTGCCGTTCAAAGATTATATCACCGATACGACGGAATATCTTGACGGCGCAATCAAATCGGGCGAAAACGTTATGTTCGAAGCTCAACTCGGCGCGCTGCGTGATATTGATTTCGGTATTTATCCTTATACGTCGTCGTCAAGCACGATTGCGGCGTACGCTCCCATCGGCGCGGGGATTCCGTTCAAAAAACTTGATAAAGTAGTAGGCATTATGAAAGCCTATTCGAGTTGCGTGGGCGAAGGACCTTTCACTTGCGAACTGTTCGGCGAAGAAGGCGAAAAACTTCGTTCGGCGGGCGGCGAGTACGGCGCGGCAACCGGCAGACCGAGAAGAGTTGGCGGTTTTGACGTGGTTGCTTCTTCTTACGGTGTTAAAATTCAAGGCGCAGATGAAATTGCGCTTACTAAACTGGATATTTTATCTTATCTTGATAAAATTCCCGTATGCGTCGCTTATGAAATAGACGGTGTTAAAACGACCAAGTTTCCCAGCGGCGAAGCGCTTACAAAGGCAAAACCAGTTTATGAATATATGAACGGCTGGAAGTGCGATATTTCTGAATGCAGAACGATGGAAGACCTGCCTAAAGAAGCGGTTGATTATGTCCGCTATATAGAAAAGGTTACCGACTGCAAAATCAAGTACGTTTCGGTCGGCGCAGAACGCGAAAGTTATATTACGGTTTATTGATTATAAGTTGATATACACAAAAAACGCATCCGATTTTCGGGTGCGTTTTTTGTATGGGGTTTGGGTGATTGGTAGTGCGTGGTGTGTGCGGCTGCGCCCGGATCCTTCGTAAGCAGAGCAAGCGGGTACGTCTCAGGGTGACGGATATATGCTTGTTAATATTGTAGACAGTGGGCGGGGAAAACGGCAAATAGTCCTCTCTCGGCACTTGCGTGCCACTCTCCCCAAAAGGGGAAAGCGAAGATTGATTGCTAAAAAGATAGTGTATCAGATTGTGCGGCTGCGCCCGGATCCTTCGTAGGCAGAGCAAGCGGGTACGTCTCAGGATGACGGAATTGTTCTTATGACAATGAAAAAGGGCTTCGCAAAAGCGAAACCCTTTTTGTAGGTTTAGAGCAGTGAATTTTATTCGTAAATAATTTCAATTGATGTAATATGAACCTGACCAGATGATTTGCTGTTAGCCAATACAACTTTTGAACCATTTACAGTATAAACATCAGAAGTTCCTGTAATTTCAGTTTCTCCATCAGTAACTAAAAGCGTACCATTGCTTTTAGAACCAAAGCTAACTTTAATGCTCTTAATAGTATGACCTTCAGTTACTGAAATCGTAAGTTCACAGGATTTTCCACTGTATAAACGGATCGTGCCATCCTTATTAAGTCCAACATGGTTACTACCTGTTTTTGTAGACAAAATTGTGAAAAGCGTTTCATCTAATCCAACCGTTGCCGCATTGTTATCAGCAGCCATGTTAGTTGTAACTGCTCCTGTATATTGCATTGTAACAGTTTTGCTTTTGGTTGCAGTTGAGAGAACTGTAACTTTGAATTCTTTGCTTACGCTCTGACCATTGACGGTAACAGTTGCCGTAAGAGTAACTTCTACGTCAGATTCGCCACGAGTAACTTTACCGGTTACAGTAGATTCACCTTTAATAATTTCGATTGCCGCAGTATTAGAAGACGTCCATTCAGCGTTTGTATCGAGTTTGATATCTGCACTTACTATTCCGTCAACAGAAATTTTGTCGAGTTTTTTCTGAGCAGAGTATTTGTCGACATAAGTTTTTTCAACATCAGTACCGGCTCTTTTTTCAATAAGACCAGAGCCAACAGCCTGAGCATTACCACTAAAAGAACCTTTTGCCGAAGCAAGAGTTACATAAGTTCCAGCTTCAACACCAAGAGTGTTAAAGTCTTTAGCGTTATTCCAGCCGGTGGTGTATGACATTCTTTCAGCGCAAAGTCCGTAGACATAAACTGTAGTCTTTCCGTCGCTTATATAAATATTACCAAAGGTAGTATTTTCAACATAAACAACTACACCCGAAATTTTATAGAATACTTCGGTGCTATCTTTTGCAGTAAGGAAGTCAGCTAAAGTAACTTCTTCAATTTCAGCTGAAGGCATAGCCTTAACGGTGATAGTTACGTCCTTTGTTGCATTGCCAAGGGTAGCGGTAAGAACTACGGTTGCATCTTCAGCGCCTGCGGCAGGACGAGTAACCTTAGCGGTTTTGCCTTCGATGGTGATAGCATTACCGGATTTAACAGCCCAAGTTACAGTGCTGTCAAGGTCAAAATCGGCGGTAACGGTAGTACTTACTTTTTTAACGATTGCAGCAAGTTTTTCTTCATCGGTAGGTTCGGGTGTTTCGCCTTTCTCCTGTAATGTTCCAAAATAACCTACGAACTGAGTTGTCCCAACGTTCTTATTATTGTCTCCGGTTACATAACTAATAGCACTAAGAGCGAAAGTGTTGCCAACGGTGTTATTTTTTGCGTTGAAATAAGTTCCGAAATAGAAAGTAGCTTCATACGATTCATTGTTCTTGTTCACAGGCATGAAAGTCGTAACGAAAGTTTTAATTTCGTCATTCCAAGTCCATTCGCCCGCTTCGTCGGCAAGTTTCAGGTTGTTGTAGGTTCCGTTCAGATAACCAACGAGATATTTATCTCTAACTTTAAGAGTGTAAACGCCGGCTTTACCTTCAACAGCGGCAACAACTACGGTAGCAGCCTCGCTTGCCTTATCGGTAGAAACAAGTGCACCTCTATTGTTGAGTGTTCCGTTGAAGTAAAGAATGCTTCCGCCCTTTGCAGTTGTATCCATAAAGATTTTGTATTCGCCTGCTGCGGGTGCAGTGATTGCTACCGGTTCGTATTCAACTAATTCTTTAGCGTCGACAGAGATTTCGAATACTTTAGTTTCGGTTACACCGCCGTTAGTTAAGGTTGCGGTGAGGTTAAATGTTTGCACTACTGTCTGAAGTTCAACAGAAAGAACACCGTTGTTAAGGGTTATGCCGTCATAATCTTTATCGAGTGACCACGTGATTGTTACATCGCTGAACGTTGTCCCGGCTGCGGGAAGAGTTTGGTTTTCGGCGTCTTGGGTGTATTTGGTGGTAACAGACGACGCCAGTTCAGAAATTGTTGTTTTAATCTTTTCCTGAGCGGAGAAAGTAGTATCCTGAACGTTATCGATACAGTCAAGTCCTAAAGGATAGATCTGATATTTCTTGTCGTATACGGAAACAAGTCCTTTGATGGTTGCCTGTTTGCCTGATACGTATTTATCAAGAAGCGTTTTAACGTCTTCGCCGTCCATGAAATAGTTTGTATTAAAGATATTGTACTGAACGCCGTTTACGGTGAAATAGTAATATTTGCCGCTATACGAGGTGAATTTTGCGCCCTTAAGTTCAACAAGCGAATTCTGATAGGGGATAAGAGACTTATCGGTATTATCAGTTGCTTTGCCCCAATCTTCGGTAGCGTCTCTGTAATATTTATTAAGTTCTTCCTGGGTGATTTTGTTGCCGGTCTTAGTGACGGTGCAACCATAATCGAATTCATATTGTCCAAACGGGCAAGCAGGAACACCGCTTACCTGAATTTCGGTTCCGACAGGCCATGCTTCGCGCAATTGTTCATCATTCTTTACTGCGTCACCGGGAACACCTGCGGGTTTATAAGCATAATATCCGTGACCTTCTTTATCGATAAGATAAATACAACCTTTAGAAGAACCGGACGTTGTGGAAACTATACCTACAAGATAACCAACGACAGTAACGGTTTGCTTGCTGCCTGCGTCCGCCGCAGCAACGAATTGTTCGAAGTTAACAAGAGTATATCTCGGAACAACGTGATTAAAATC
Organism: uncultured Clostridia bacterium; assembly: GCA_934292955.1. The sequence continues at coordinate 143 of CAKQXZ010000093.1, read as the reverse complement.
CGCGCTATAGGTTGTTCCGTCCTCTCTCGTATAAGCGGTGCCGTTTTTATCGGTAAGGGTAAGGGTGAGTTTATAGTTTACGTCAACGGTAGTTTTAGAGTTGACCTGAACAACGACGGTGTTTTCTTATTCGGTAGAAGTAA
>CAKQXZ010000092.1 GCA_934292955.1 uncultured Clostridia bacterium | reverse complement strand
GGCAAACTGCGGGAGATGGTAAATCTATAAAAGAATAAATAAAAGGCAAAAGGCGTTGCGATTTCGCGACGCCGATTGTGCATAGAGAGGATTTATGGCGTACAGGATTTATATTGCGGACGACGAAAAAAACATACGGGAACTTCTTAAAAATTTTTTGGAAAGCGACGGGTACGAAATTATGGCGTTCCCAACGGGCGACTTGCTTCTTTCGACGTTTGAAAATGAGCCGTCCGACCTTGTTATTCTGGACATTATGATGCCGGGGCGCGACGGGATAGAGTGCGTAAAAGAATTAAGAAAGTTTTCGTCAGTGCCCATTATTCTCCTCACTGCAAAGGACGGCGAACTCGATTATGTCAACGGAATTACTTTGGGCGGAGACGATTACCTTACCAAACCGTTTCGTCCGACAATGCTTTTGATGCGTGTGAAAGCCCTTTTGAGAAGGGCGGAAATGAACGGCTCAAAGAAAGTCGGCGGCAAGGTTTTGAAATACGCCGACTTGACGTATTCAGAGGATAAACACTCTGTTTTAACTGATAAAACAACCGTTCCGCTGACAAATACCGAAATGAATTTGTTGGCGTTTATGATGGGCGAACCGCATAAAACTCATTCTCGGGACAGCCTTCTGGACGCAATCTGGGGGTTTGGAGAGGACATTGAAACACGTGCCATAGACGAAACGGTAAGAAGAATAAGAAAGAAACTTTCCGCCGCAAAAAGCGCGACAACCATAGAAACCGTGTGGGGATACGGATACAAACTCGGCGGGGAGGGAAAAGACAAATGACGCGGATTAAGCTTAAAATAGTTCTGACATGTTTATGCTCGGCTGCGCTTATACTTTGCGCGTTACTTGTCGTTGTAAACATCGCAATTCCTCAGGACCTTGAAAAACAGGCAAAAAAAGCAATAGAATACGAATACGGCGAGTACGATCCGTCTGGCGACGCGAAAGGCGTAAATTTTTTGAGTTCGGGCGTGTCGTATGTGGAAATCGGGCAGACAAACGAAGATCTTGTGTTTCTCACCGAAACCGAAAAGGCGGTGCTGGCTTATTGCGCCGATAAAAAACCCGTTCGCGGCGAATTCCATACAGTAAAAGGTAAAAACAGGAATATCGTTTTGGCGGTATACGCGTCGGACGAGAGCTTGTCCGAAAAATTCGAGTACGTGTTGTACGTCGATATAAACGCAATATTAAGCTATGTAAAGTGGCTTAACTGGATGTTTTGCGGGGCGGTTGTCGTTGTAGGCGCGGTTATATGCGCCATCGGCTTAAAGCTCGGCAAGACAATCGAATCGGCGCAGGAAATAAGGCAGTCTTTTTTCCAGAACGCCTCTCACGAACTGAAAACCCCCCTTATGGCAATTCAGGGGTATGCGGAAGGGATACAGACGGGTGTTTTGCCTGTACGGGAATCAGCAGACGTTATCCTCGAAGAAAGCGACAGAATGACAGAGCTTATTGAAGAATTGCTCGCGTTGTCAAAAATCGATTCCGCGCAGGCAAAACCGAAGTTCCGTCAAGTCGATTTAACCGGAATAATCAACGGTGTGGCTGATTCTTTTGCGCCTGCTTTCGAAAACGGTCAAAAGAAACTTAAAACCGAGCTTTGCGGCGAAGCAACTGTTTTGTGTGACGAAAAGCAAATGCGAAAAGTCGTTTCAAATCTTATATCGAACGCTTTCAAATTTTGCAAAACCACGGTAACAGTCAGATGCTCAAACGAAAACGGCAAAGTACGCATTATTGTTTTCGACGACGGCGACGGCATAGCCAAAGAGGACCTGCCGCGCATTTTCGAGAGGTTTTATGCCGGCAGAAAAGGCAACACCGGCATAGGGCTTGCGCTGACAAAAGAAATAATTAAATTCCACGGCGGCGATATTAAAGCTTACAACCGCGGCGGGGCGGTTTTTGAAACGATGTTGCCCGGGATAAAAGGAGATAAACAGTGAAAAGAGCCATTACTATAACATTTATATAACTGTGCGTTTTTCTTTTCGCAAGTTGCGGCAATAGGTTTGCCCGACGTGAGATCATCCGTAAAGTTATTTCGAAGTACATGCGGAAAATTACTGAAAAGGGGCCGTAAATAAAGATAAAGGCGTGTTCCTTAATTGTTCCGGCACTTTATATACGACGAAAAACTCAAAGCCTGAGCCCGCACGAGAAAAATCGCGCGTGTAAGCGCGATCACGGATTTTTCGGGGTAAAAGGAAAAAATCACCGTCCGATTATATTCGTACGATATGTAAGTATTACGTAAGTATTTGCCGTTAAAGCTTGAAAAATAAAAATTTTTGTGTTATAATGCACTTAACGGTATCAGTATAAAGATACCGAAACATCAAAAAAGATAAAAAGGCAGAATAAAAAACAACAAATTGTAAAAACCAAAAACTCTCGACGGGAGGTAACCGCCTATGAAACACAATAAGACTGCAAGCGCAGAGAAATAACTTTTCCCATGCGCTTTTTTATTACTTTATGACGAAAGCGTAAAGTAAAGAAATTACAAAGTCACGGTAGATTTTAACTGATAAACAACTTTTAGGAGGCAGAGTATGAAAAGAAAAATATTAAAAAATGTCCCCGTTATCGTTTTTTGTCTTTTTGCCGCTTGTGTTTTTGCAGGTTGCAATGGCTGCACCAAAAAGCACGTTCACGAATACGGTGAATGGACGATTGTTCGTGAAGCCGATTGCGAAACGGACGGCTTGAAAACCCGCGCCTGCAACGGTTGCAAAGAAACCGAACAAGAGGCAATTAAGTCAACGGGACATAATTACGGAGCGTTTTTGCCGGAGGTTTTTGCAACATGCGAAACGGAAGGAACAAAAGGTCACTACGAGTGTTCGGCTTGTCATAAAAACTTTGACAGTGAAAAAAATGAATTGTCCGCTTTGACGATTGCCAAAACCGACCACACATACGGCGAATGGAACGCCGAAGTTACCGCCACTTGTACGGCAGACGGCGTTAAAGGACACTATGAGTGCTCGGTATGTAATAAATATTATGACAATGAAGACAGAGAAATAGCCGACACGGTTATTCCGAAAAAACACTCGCTTTATGCCGTTCCCGGTCAAAATGCGACCTGTACCGAAAACGGCATTAAAGAAACGTACCGCTGCTCGCATTGTCGTCAACTTTTTGATGCCGACGGGAAAATCGTTACGGACACGGTTATTCCCGCGACGGGACATACTTATACGGCTTTTCTACAGGAAGTCGCGCCGACGGCAACCCAGAACGGCGTAAAAGCGCATAAGGGCTGCAAAAATTGCGAATTGAAATTTGACGCAGAAAACAACGTTCTCGATTCTTTGGTTATACCGGCTACGGGACACTCATATAGCGAATGGGTTGACGAAGTTCCCGTAACCTGTACGGTCGACGGTACAAAAGGGCATTATGCCTGCGGCGATTGTGAACTGAAATTTGACGAGAATTACAACGTTATAGCGGATTTGAAAATCCCCGCCGCGCATACTTTCGAGCATTACGGGCGCGTCGAACCGACTTGTACGGAAGACGGGAATATAGATTTTTACTTTTGCGGTCGTTGTTTTACCTTTCTGGACGAAGATATGAACGAAATCGAAGGTTTCGTTCTGAAAGCGCTCGGGCATACCTACGGCGAGTGGATCGATGAAAGCCCCGCAACGTGTACGACAAACGGAGTAAGGGCGCACAAAACCTGCTCGCGTTGCGAAAAGCATTTCGATGCCGACGGAAAAGAAATCAAAATCACCGTTCCTGCAAGTCATTCGTTTACCCTGATGCCCGAAATTTCCGCAACCTGTACAAAAGCGGAAAGCAAGCGTACAATCGGTGCTCGGTATGTAACAAAGACTTCGATTTATTCGGCATAGAGATAACCGATTCCGCCGCGCTGACGATTGCGGCGAAAGGACACTCCTACGGCGAGTGGATAAAAGAAATTGCAGCGACCTGTACCGAGACAGGTATAAAAGGTCATTATCATTGCAGAACCTGCGACAAAGATTACAACGAAAACGGCGTTGAAATAGCCGAAGTGCTGATTCCGCCTTCGGGGCATCGCAATACTACGGAAGAGATTATCGCAAAGGTAGAGCCGACCTGTACGACGGACGGAACGGTCGCTCACTTCGAATGCGTCGGTTGCGGCAGATATACCGACGAAAACCATCAACTTCTCGAAACGATCGTCATAGAAAAAACGGGGCATATTTACGGCAGTTCTAACGCCGAGCAGTTCCCGACCTGTACAGAAACGGGTGTTAAGGCGCATAATATATGCGGTAAATGTTCCGCGCCGTATTTTGAGTTTAATCCTGCCGTAACGCTTACGGCGGAAGATTTGATTTCCGCGCCGTTCGGACATTCGTTCATACGGTACGAGAGAATCGAGCCGACCTGCGAAGCGAGCGGGCGTGAAGAATATTGTTACTGCCGTAACTGTACGCTGTACTTTGACGCGAACGAAGAATACGTCGAAAATCCGTCTTTTTCCATTCCGAACACAGGTCATGAGGTGGGCGGTCTGGTAACGGGCAAACCCGCGACTGAAACGGAAGACGGAATAATCAATCACTATCAATGCAAAAAGTGCTTGCAATATTTCGGCGAAGACGGCAATCAGGTGGACACCATAGTAATTCCGAAACTCGTTCACGTTTTCGGCGAATGGAACGACGAAGTCGCTTCGACCTGCTCCGCAACGGGAACAAAAGGTCATTACGTCTGTTCGCATTGCAACAAGAAATTTGATAAAGATTATCAAGAAATCGACGATTTAACCATTCCCGTACGTCACGACTTGGGAACGCTTACCCCCGCAAAGCAAGGAAAGTGCGGCGAAAGCGATATTCTCGTTGCTTACCGTCAGTGCGAAACCTGTTATAAGTATTTCGGCGAAGACGGAAGCGAGCTTGCTCACGACGATATATTCCGCCCTGCCGACCGTCACGACGACGTGGTTTCGCCCGACGGAGACAGACAGCATAAACGGGTTTGTCGCGATTGCGACCGCGTCGCTTACGAGAGCCACGAATATACTTACTCGTTCCATACGCAAAACGGCGCGCACTTCAAAAAGGCGACTTGCGGCGTTTGCGGATACGAAGCCGAACCCGAACCCTATATGGTAGTAAACGGCGTTGAAACGACATCCGACTTTTACGTCGGTTATCACACGGAAGACGACAGGCTTTTCAGAATAAATTATCGTGGCGGCAGCGAAAGCGTTTTGTGTGCTTCGGACGTTATGAGCGAAGAGGAAAGGCTGAGATTCGTCCAAACGATAACGTCTTTTGCCGAAGATTTTACGCCTACCGCAATAACGTTTAATGTAACGTTTGAAAACTTTACGGGGACGGTAGATATCACTTTCCGTCCGTTCGTAATTTACGGAGTGACGACCGAACAAAAAGCGTACCAGCAAGGTTATTTGTCTGCTATCGGCGATATTACGACGGTGTACGATTGCAACTATACGCGTGAAATGGGCAAAACGATTCGAGCTTACGGAACGATCACGGACGACGGCGGATTCGATCCCGACTTCGATTTTACCGCAAGCGGAACGGATACGAAAACGTTTATCGTCAGATACGGTATTGGCGGAAAAGAATACGACGTTGCGGTTACCCTCGTCAATTCGGCAACGCCTGTCGACATCTACTATGACAATGTTTACGGCTATACGCTGATAGGGCAGTTCCCGTCTGTAGAAGTCGTTTATTCCGACGGTTCGAAACAACAACGGAAACTTACGCCGGAAATGATTGCCGGCGGAACATTCGATCCGTCGGTTTTGGGCAGACAAACCTTTACGATAAGCGTGGAAGGGGTGACTAAACAAATCAGCGTAAACGTGCGCGATCCGTACGAGATAACTTATATCTATATCTACCAAAGCACAATCGATATCGGAGAAACGCCGCGTATTTGGGTAAGTCGTCTCGGTGCGAATTCCGAAATCGTTGAACTTACGCCCGATATGATAGAAGGAGTTTTCGATAATACCGTTGTCGGAACGTATGACATAACCGTTTTTTACGGCGGCAAATCGTGCCGAGGACAGATTACCGTAAGAGATCCGAACGATACGAGAATCGACAGCATTTCGCCGATATTCTATGAAGATCTTGTTTGGGATATTAAAGACGGCGGTATCGTTGCGGACTTAGATTATCTATATATCGCCGTCAATAGAAAGAACGGGAAAACCGATTACGTAAAAGTAACCGAAGATATGATTTCTTACGATCCGATTGCCGCAAACGAAGCCGTATCCGGCGGCGGAAGATTTGACTTAACGATTACTTATTACGGCAAGACGGCGGTTATTTTCGTCGCGCCGAGAACGACGGAAGCCCTGACGGCGAACGAGATACATATTTACGAAAAAGAAAATTTGACCTACGGCTCTACCTCTACCGTTTACGTTAAGGACGGAGATTTAAGCAACTACTTCGTAAAACTGACGACGAACGACGGATATTACTGCCTGCCGCTTTCGAAAGGATTATTCTTTGTAAGAGGTACAGACAGCGAAGGGAACGAAACTTTGTCGCCGTTCGATTTCGACAATGCAACAAACAATACGTCGTACTCCGTTGCGATTAAATACGGCAAAGCGCAAAACAACTATATCACGCTGCTGATTTATACCGAAAGCGATATCGAATACTCGTTCTCGCCGTATGATTCCCTTTCGGGCGTTGCCGTAGGAACGAAAGAGGAAGTGCTTTCTCGGCTTGCGGGAACAAAATTCTCTCTGAATAGGACCGTTTGCGGTTACGTCAGAAACGTAGGATACTTCTATTTCGAAGATTTGGTTCTTGCGCCGAACGATAACGTTGATTTTTCAAAACCGGGTTACGTATCCTTAAAAGCCGCCTACAAAGGGATCGTCGATACGCTCTATATCGAACTTGTTCCGCAGACGGAAGGAGTAACGAAAACAACTTACCGGATAGGAAGCGATACGCTCGAACTATACGAAAACGGAATCGCCTACTATAAATATTCTTGGGGAATGTACGATCTTATCAACGAAGATTTGGGCGTTTATCTGCTTACGTTCTACGGTTATGCAAGTCCGATATTCTTTACGATTACGGATAATTCCGCCGCAATATTTAAGGCGGAAATGCTGGAAGCCAATCCCGAAGTGTATTCGATGTTCAACGCAGAGGGTTTATGCTCCGTCAAAGTGTACACCAAAAACGGATTCTCTCTGGCGGATATTTACGACAAAGACGGCAGATACGAACAAACCGTGAGAGTAACATTTTCCGCCGACGGTAAACACGTTTACGTTCTTAACGTGAAGTATACTATTAAGGATGGCAACGCGCTTGAAATCGTCCCTGAAGGAAACGTGGTATATCGGTATTACGAAGAGAACGGCGAAAACGAATATATTCGAGGCACTCTTAACGACAACGGAACGTTTTATCTGTATATGGTTCAAACGGATGATAGCGGAGCCGTGACGGCGGAACACTTAGTATTTGCATATGTTTGGATCGAAAAAGACGGCGTTATAACCGTGTATGAAAACGAAACGTTTTTGATAAAAGGAACGATTGTAGACGGATATCTGGTTATCGATTATTGATTTCGTCATCAGATACCGTCATCGGGTAAAATAAAATCGAATCGGGAAACGGGCGCGGAATCG
>CAKQXZ010000091.1 GCA_934292955.1 uncultured Clostridia bacterium | reverse complement strand
TTCCGTCGTATTCACGGGTCGTTGGGCATTCCAGCAGTATCAGTGGATGAACGTCGATTTCGAAATCGGAATCGCTCCGCCCGCAATGCCCGAAGCAGAACAGGATCTTAAAGCCGTAACCGCAATGGTCGGTATAGCGGCGAGCGCAGATACGAAATATCCCGCAATCACTTACAAATTTATCGAGTTCTATATGACCTACGGTCAGAAGCTTCTTTCTAAAAAAGGGTTCAATATCCCCGGCAATAAGACTATCGCGCAGAAGGACTACGTTTCCACGGGCGATGCCGAAATCGATAAACTCAACTCCTATTTCGTAAGTTTCGTGGATAAACTCGAAATGGTCGAAATCAACCCGTGGTACGACAGCGTAAACAACATTTATGCCGAAAAACTTACCAAGGCATGGGCGGACGGTTCCGATCGCCTCAGCATCAAGAGCGCGCTTGCCGCAACCAAGAAAGACATAGACGCAAAGGTTGATCAGAACAAGAGCAGATACAACAGATAAAAGGTCATTCATAGATGGAAAGAATTAGAAAAAGGCGTTTAACGAGCGCGGCTAAATTTTGGTTATTCGTATCGCCGTGGATCATAGGTTTTCTGTGTTTCACGGCAGTGCCTATGGTTGTATCTGTAGTGCTGAGTTTTACCACTGCGCGTGTTTCGACGCTTATGAGAAAACCGCTTGAATTCCGCGGATTTTTGAATTACAGAGAATTGTTTACGGTAGACGATTCTTTTGTACGTTCCATACTGAACACATTTCTGTATTCGTTTGCGAAAGTGTTTCTGTCCATATTCTTGGGGCTGCTTGTAGCGCTTCTTCTCAATCAGAAATATAAGGGCAGAAACCTCTTCAGAACGCTTATTTATACTCCTTGCATAATTCCCGCCGTGGCTTCAGGGCTTATAATGCAACTTTTGTTCTTTCAGGACAGAAGTATTCTCGTCACCGTGCTTGAAATGATGGGCTTCGGAAGAATAACGTTCGGTTCGCGGTACATCGCTTTGCCTACGATCATAATAAGCGGGGCGGTGCTTGGTATAGGCGGCAATATGGTAATGATACTGGCGGGGTTGCAGAGCGTGCCGTCCGATATAGTAGAAGCCGCCGATCTCGACGGAGCAACGCCGTTCAAGAAGTTTATCTATATAACCATTCCTATGATAAGCCCCACGCTTTTCTTTATGATGGTCACGGGATTTATCGGCGGGCTGCAGGCATATGCCGAAATCGAACTTGTTACCGGCAGAAGCGAATATACAAAGACCATGACAATTTACGTTATGGATAACGCTTTCGGGGGAATAGGCATGGGATATGCATGCGCCGCGGCGTGGGTAATATTCGTTATCATTCTCGCGTTCACTCTGTTATTCTATAAAGTGACTATAAAACGCGTGTTTTATATGGGAGAGTAATATGGCGAGATCGGGAATTAAAGCACAAAAAAGAATAAGGGGTGTTTTGTTTTACGTCATAGCGGCGCTTCTGTCCGCAATAGAAGTATTTCCGTTTTTATATATGGTACTTACTTCTTTTCAGGCTGAAGACAGCGCGATATTCACCATTCCGCCGTCGATAATACCTAAAGTATGGTATTTGGGCAATTACCCCGAAGCAATAACGCAAATGAAGTTCATGCAGGCGCTCGGCAACACTTGTCTGCTGATCGTATCGTCGCTTACCATAAACGTAATCGCTACGGTTGTTATCGCTTACGGCTTTGCAAGATTTGAATCGAAAGGCAAAAACTTTCTGTTTAATCTGCTTTTGTCTACGATGATGCTTCCGTGGGTCGTAACAATGGTTCCCGCATTCGTTGAGTTCAAATTTTTGAACCTGCTCAATACGCGTTGGCCTTTGATTCTTCCCGCAATCGGCGGCAGTGCATACTACGTTTTCATGATGCGCCAGTTCATTATGGGAATACCTAAAGATCTCGACGAAGCTGCTGCAATCGACGGTTGCGGAGCGTTAAGAACGTTGATTCTTATCGTTCTGCCGAACATGAAACCCGTGCTTGCAACTATGATAACATTCTGTTTCGTCGGCACATGGAGCGACTATCTGGGACCGAGCATTTATCTTACCAACCCCGAACATTACACGCTTGCTCTTGCTCTTCGCGGGCTTAAAGACGGGCAGACCAATGTTCGTATGTGGCGACTCACTATGGCTGGTTCGGTCCTTTACACATTGCCTATGCTCGCCATATTTTTAGGCGCGCAGAAATACTTTGTCGAAGGCTTGGTTGTTTCGAGTTTCAAATAATCTTGTTTTCGTCAGACACTATAAAGAAAAAGGGGAAGACTATGAAAAGAATAATTTCGGCTTTACTTGCTGGCGCACTGAGTCTTTGTATGTTCTCGGGCTGCACCGGCGGTAAAACAAGTTCGGGAACGGAAGAAAAATATTTTGTCGCGTCAGAACTTAAAAAGACGGATGACGGCAAAGTTTATGTCGAAGTAAACGGCAAGCCCATGCTTTACACGGGTGCGCAAGTACGTATCGACGGATACGTTCATCTTGACAAGGTTTCGTTTGACGAAATGGAAGAGCAGTTCAAAAAAGCGGCTTCTATGAACGTAAATACCGTTCAACTGCCTATTTGCTGGGCTGATCTCGAACCCGAAAAAGATCAGTACTATTTCCGTGAAATGGGTAAACTCCTTAATTGGGCTAACGAAAACGGGCTAAAAATAGAAATTCTGTGGTTCACGTATCAGACGGGTAAAATTTATTGTCCGACGTATATTTTCGAAGACGAAGAAACCTATCCGCAGTATCAGTGCGATATAAAAGGCGAGATATGGGGGCCGGAAGGTAAAACCGGCTATCTGGTATATACTACGCCCGCACTTCTCGAAAGAGAAAGGCTTGTTATAAAAGAGCTGACCGACTATATTTACGAATGGGAAGAAACAAACGGTTTTCCTGTAATAGTAACCGGTTATCAGATACACAACGAAGCCGATAATTTTCCGCGCTGGGGCATTTCTCAAAACCATGTAAAGCTTCCTGACGGTTCAAGATATCTGACCGACAGAGAAGCGTGGAACGATGTGCTTACCGCATTCAACAATGCCGGTATGGCGTTCAAAACGAGTAAGTGGCGCGCCGTAACCCGCGCAAATCTTACAACAATGGCGCAGAGTGAAGATCAGTGGAAGTCGTTTGCGCCTAAAGTTTTCAGACTTGACGGAATCGACATGGTCGGCGACGATACTTACACCACGTCAATAGATATGCAAAAACGAATGATGGCAAACCTTATGGGCTCCGCATTCGATAACAACAATTTTGCTCACGTTGCCGAAAACTCGGCAAACTTCAAAAACACCGCTTCGCTTATTCTTGCCGCTATTGCGCAGGGTGCAGGGTACTTAATGTATTGTCTGCAACTCCCGGTATACTGGGTAAGCGATGACCCGACCGAAGATAATTATTGGGAGCAGGGCATTTTTGATGTTAATGGTAACGAAAAATCCCATACGGCAGAAGTCCGTTCAATACTTTACGGCTTAAAATATGCGGGTACTCAACTTGTGGTTGCTAATCCCGAAGACGTCGCGGCGTTCAATCTCGAAACCGATTTTCCGCTCGATAGTTGTGAACAGACGATCAACACTCGATCTGTAACGGTAAAATTCAGAACGGGATCTAAAGCTATCGGCTACGCTGTCTATTATAACGGCTATTTGACTGTTTACGCTACGGCAAACGCAGAAGTCGAACTTTCGAATGCAGATTTCTCAAATGTCGAATACGGTACGTTCAAAGACTACGATTTCACATCCGACGGTACTGCCGCACTTGAAAACGGCAACAAACTGATCGTTGAAGGCGGAAAGATTTACAGAATAAAAGCAGACAATGTCAAAAGAGCGCTTAAATCGGATACGATAGATTTTATCGGATGATCGCGTTAACGATAATAAAAGGTAAAATAATGAAAAAAAACAGATTTTTATCCATTCTTCTTTGTTTGAGTATGTCTCTTACTTGCGGTTGCAGCGGCGGTACGTCTTCGGAAAGTTCTAAGCCCGACGATACCGTTCTGCCGGAATATCTTGTCGGTTCGTCGCTTAAATATACGCAGGGCGGCAGACCTTATCTCGAAGTTGAAGGCGAACCTTTTCTGTATACAGGCGTGCAGATAAGAGCCGACGGCTATACTCAGCTCGATTCAAGAAATATCGAAGAAATGGAAGAGCAGTTCCGCTTGGCTTCCGAACTCGGCGTTAAGTGTGTAGAAGTTCCCGTCAGTTGGAATGAACTCGAATCCGAAGAAGACGTTTATTATTTCAGAAAATTCAAAAATTATCTTGAATGGTGCTACAAATACAATCTTAAACTCGAAGTTTTGTGGTTTTCTTACAATTCGGGGCAAAGCCTTGAAATGTACACGCCGTCGTATATTTTCGACGATGAAGTTCGTTTTCCGCAGCACCCGTCCGACGTAAAAGGTCAGGTTTGGGGACCAGAAGGTCGCGTAACGTTTTTCAAAATGAATTCGCCGGAACTTCTTAATCGCGAAAGAAAGGCGATCGCAGAACTTACCGATTATATTTACGAATGGGAAATAGAAAAGGGCAATCCGAACGTCGTTATTTCATATCAGGTTCATAACGAAACCGATAACTATCCGCGCTGGAATATTAAAGCGCGCGGTATAAAAGAAATGGACGGCAGCGGAGAGCTTTCGCATCAGACCGCTTGGGAAGAAATCTACGAATCGCTCAATTCTGCGGGTATGGCGTTCAAAACGAGCAAATATCGTGCTGTCACGCGTTGTAATCTCGTTCGGCTCGGCGTTTCGGGCGATGAATGGAAGACGTTCGCTGTAAATATCTTTAATCTCGACGGAATAGATATGGTCGGCGATGACACGTACACCACGTCGGTCGAAGAGCAGAAAACGGCAATGAACAATCTTTTCGGTGAAGAGTACGGTTATAAAAATTTCGCTCATGTTGCCGAAAACTCGGGCAATTTTACCAACAGTCCTACGCTCCTTCTTTCGGCAATAACGCAAGGCGCGGGGTATCTCATGTATTGCCTTTCTATGCCGCTTTACTGGGTGCGCGAAGATCCTACCGAAGCAAACTATTGGGAGCAAGGCGTTCTCGACGTGAAATGGAACGACAAAAAACATACACAACGTGTAAGGGAAATTTACAAAGGGCTTAACAAAGCCGCATATCCGCTTGCTTATCTTGAAAGAAATGTTATTTCGTCTTTCAACGCCGATACCGATAACCCGTCCGATAGCCATTCGCGGGACTATTCGATAAACGGCGTAAATTTCACCGTTGAAACAGAAAACGGCGCACTCGGCTACTGTTTCGTTTATCTCGACGACGTATATATTTTCGTCGACGAAAACGCAACCGTATCTTTTAACGGTAAAACAATCGGCGGCGCAGAAATCGGTCGCTTCGACGGTTCAAGATTCTTATCCGAAGGTTCAGCTGCGTACAGTGCGGATAAAATGGATTTATCGGGCAAAAGCCTGTATAAAATAGAATTATTATAAGGAGAAAAAAAGATGAACAGAACAAAAAAGATTGCGATGCTTATAGCAACGACTGCATGTTCGGCTATACTCGCGGTTGTTTCGTTGTTCAACGGCGGATTGGTAAAAGTTAATGCCGATACCGCTATCGGCGGCGAAAAGAAGACGGTTGAAGTAACTTCGCCTTCTTCGTACTTTAAGGACTGGGGTAACGAAAACGCTACTTACGGCGTAGGAAAAAACGGCGTATGGCGTAAGGATAACGCAACGGGGAAAACGAACAGACAGGCTCCTTTATCGGATTCGCTTACGCTTAGTGCCGAAAAAGACGCCTACCTTACTTTCGCGCTTCCCGTATATAATACGGACGGAAGTTTGCTTTCCGATAAGGTTGCAGCCGAAGTTATAATGTCGCTTACAAATAATAACGGTGCAGAACTTCAGATTAAGTTTTTGACCGCAGATAAAGAACATCCCGGAATGAACTACTGCGTATCTAAAACTCCTTTGGGCGGTTGGACGGGATATTGGACGTCCAAAAGAATGGCCGGCGATTTTACTGCCGATAATTTTATTACAATGAAGTTTGCCGACAGAGCAGGCGAAAATATAGCCGTTCTCGAAGACGGTGCGTGGTATGCCGACGCAGGTATCAATCATGAAAACGTCGCGGCATTTTTTGCGGGTGCGACAAGCCTTTCTCTAAACTTTACTTATTGGGCTGACGGTTGTACTGCCGATACTAATTTCGAATTTATTCTTCATGACTTCGACGGTACCGTTTATACCGATAAGATCGAACAAGAAAAACCCGACGTTGTTATCGGCGGCGAAAAGAAAACGGTAGAAGTTACCGACCCGAGCGAATATTTTTATGACTGGGGTAACGCAAACTCTAAATACGGCGTATCCGAAAACGGTATCTGGCGTAAAGACAGCACTCCGACTGGCGATAACAGACAGTTCCCCATAAAAGAAAAACTTTCTATCAGCAAAACCAAAGACGCTTATCTTTCTTTTGCTATTCCCGTATACGATGCCGAAGGTAAACTCCTTTCCGATAAGCTTGCGATGGAAGTTTTAATGAACCTTCAGAACGACCGCGGACAGCAACTTAAAATTAAGTTCTTAACCGCGGATAAAGAAAATCCCGGTATGAACTACTGCGTTGCTTATACTCCCGCAACGGAATGGAATGCGTATTGGACTACAAAAAGAATAGCCGGTGATTTTACCGCGGATAATTTTATTACAATGAAGTTTGCCGACAGAGCGGGCGAAAACATCTCTGTTTTAGACGGCGAAAATTGGTATGCGGACAGCGGACTTCAGAACGATAACGTGGCTGCTTTCTTCACTGACGCAAAAACTATTCAGGTCAACTTTACTTATTGGGCAGAGAATCTGACTGCCGATACCAACTTTGAAGTAATTCTTCACGACTTCGACGGCACCGTTTACACCAACGAAGTTATTAACGAAAACGATTGCTATCTCAATACTATAGGTTCGGTTCCCGAAGTTACTTTCAACGGCAAAACAGTATCGGTTCCGGCGGCTAAAGGCTATTTCGGCAAAAACGAAGTAGACGCAACCGTTTCCGTATCTGATTCAGACGAAAACGCAGTTACTCTTAACGACGGCGCGTTCACCGCTCAGACAGGCGTTTATACTATTAAATATACGGCAGAATATAACGGCAAAACCGTTAGCGAAGAATATACGCTTACCGTTTATTCCGGTAACAGCGTTATGGACGTTTCGGAAACGCCCGACGATTACTTCCGCGGCTGGATAAGCGGCCCGTCCGTATGGGATGAAAACGGTCTTACCAGCATCGATAACTACGGCTACGACAGTGCTGCCGGACATCAGCGTCAGTCTTTCTATCAGGCGGATTTCAATATCGAAAACGGAAAATCGGTTACTATGACCGTATCTATCCCCATTTACGACGCGCAAGGCAACAAACTTCCCAACAGGCTTAACAGAGCCGAAAACGGTATCGACTGGGTTGATATGATGCTTGTCGATATTGATAAATCACAGGAATTCAGAATAAGAATGAAAGACGGTTTCTCGCGTAAAAACGAAACCGAATTCTTCGGCTCTTTCTACAGCGGCGATCCGTACGCTTCTCCCGAAAACTGGGGCGGCTGGATTTCAAGACCCGCTAACACCAAAATGAAAGGCACGTTCACTCAGGAAAGTTCTTTCACCTTCCGTATCACCGGCGTAGAAAACGAGCATTTTCAGGTAATCGCACCCGACGGAAC
>CAKQXZ010000090.1 GCA_934292955.1 uncultured Clostridia bacterium | reverse complement strand
GACGGAAGAAACGCTCAGATTCTGGTATCCAGAACGTCTGTCGGGCTTGTTAAAAAACTTTTTGAAAACGAAGTACCCGAAATCAAGCAGGGGCTTGTCGAAATCAAAGCAATCGCGCGCGAACCCGGTCAGCGTACAAAAATCGCTATCTGCAGTCACGACCCGAATCTCGACGCGGTCGGCGCGTGCGTAGGTCAGAAAGGTTGCAGAGTAAACGCAATCGTAAACGAACTCAACGGCGAAAAGATAGATATCATTCTGTGGAGCGAATCTCCGCTCGAATTCATCGCTAAAGCGTTGTCGCCCGCAAAAGTCGTTATGGTTACGGCAATCGAAGGCGAAAAGGTCGCAAGAGTCATCGTTCCCGACGACAAACTGTCGCTCGCTATCGGTAAAGACGGTCAGAACGCAAGACTTGCCGCAAGACTTACCGGCTGGAAGGTAGACGTCAAGAGCGAAAGCCGCGCTCGCGAAGAACTGGGTTACGATCCCGAAAACATGACTACGGGCAACGAAAACGAAGTCGGTGGCGCAGATGAAGAATAAGCCCGTCCGTACATGCATAGTATGCAGAAAGGAAGGCGAAAAAAACGACTTCCTGCGGATAGTCAGAACGCCCGACGGCAAGTATGCAGCCGATCCTTCGGGTAAAATGAACGGTCGCGGCGCGTATGTGTGCAAAAACGCCGAATGCGTGAACAAACTCAGAAAGACGCGCGCGCTCAACCGTACTTTCAAATGCGAAATATCGGACGAAGTGTATACTTCGATCGAGGAGGCAATACTTGGAAAAAAAGAGTAAAGTCGAAACTTTTATCGGCTTTTCCGTCAAAGCCCGCGCGCTCGTTTACGGAAGCGACGCGGTAGACAGACTTAAAAAGGCATATCTTATACTTCTTTGCGGAAGTGCGGCGGAAAACACAAAAAAACTTGCCGGGTCCGTCGCTAAAAGGATAGGTTGCCCGCTTATGGTCTGCAAAAAACCGTTGCAGGACGTATGCAACAAAACTAATTGTAAAATAGCCGCGGTTACGGATAAAAATCTTGCAACCGCTATGATAGATAACTCGGACGAATATTTTTCTGTTTGCTTGGGAGGCGGACATTGATGGAAGAAAGACAAGACAATACCAAAAACGTAAAGATTCTTTTGCAGATGATCAAAGACGAAAGATTCAAAGACCTGCGCGAAAACGTTAAGCAAGCGCAGCAAAAGGCTTCGTCTATCGCAAAAAAACTCAACGAGAAGGAAAGCGAACTGCGCCGCAAACAGCGTATGGAAGCGGAAGCCGAACAAAAGGCAGCCGAAGCCGAAGTTATTTCCGAAACCGAAGAGTTCGTTTCGTCATATTCCGAAGAACCGACCGTCGAAGTCGTTTCGCCCGCGGTTCAGCCTGTTGAGCCTGCCGAAGAAACGGTAAAGGAACCCGAAACGGAAAAGGCAAAAGAACCCGCGAAACCGAAAAAATCCGCTAAAACAGAAGAAGTTTCTGCTGAAGAAACCGTAAAACCCGTCGAAACGGAAAAGGTCAAAGCGGCTGAAGAAAAGCCTCGGAAAGAGGAAACCAAGGCTGCGGAAGAAGTTCCCGTAAAAGAAGCGAAAGAAGAACGAAAGTCCGAGCCGAAAGCGGAAAAACCCGCAAAAGCCGAAAAGGCAAATAAACCCGAAAACGTTCAGAAAACGGAAAAGGCGGAAAAAACGGAAAAGCCCGAAAAAGCGGAAGTAAAACAACCCGAGCCGGTTAAGGCTGCGGAAGAAAAACCCGCCGAACAGCCAAAAAAATCAATTCTGAGTTTTATAGTCAAAAAAGCCGATCCCGCGCAGGAGCAGCGCGAAAAAGCGGAACGCGCGCGTAAAGCGGCGGAACGCAACGCAGCTCAGAGCGCAGAACGCGCGGCAAGAGCTCCCCGTCAGGGACAAAAGCCGATGGGCGATAAGCCGTTCGGTTCTCGTCCGACAGGAGGCGGGGCTGCCGGAAGAATGCCCAGACAGGAAGTGGCTTTCATTCCCCCCAAAGATAATAAACCCGTTCGTAAAAAGGCGGAAAAGAGTTTTGAAGAAAAGCGTGCGGCAAACAATAAAAAACTGCATGTAAAAGAACTTACCGTCGCCGATTTCGACGAAAACAAGACGGGTTACAGAAAACTTCGTAAACCCAAACAGAAAAAGGAAGAACAATCCAACTTCATCAAGATCGAAAAAGCGGTCATTACCAAAGAGTTCACTCCCATTAAAGAACTCTCCGAAAAACTCGGCATTTCCGCAGTCGAAATCACCAAGAGATTGTTCAAAGAAGGCATTACAAAGACTATTAACGACAGTATCGATTTCGATACCGCGGCGTTTATTGCCGACGATCTCGGCATAGAAGTCACGCTCAAACTCGAAAAATCGGCTGAAGACCTTATGAACGAAGGTTTTGCCGACGAATCGCAGGACGGCGAAAAACTGGTTAAACGTCCCCCGATCGTCACCGTTATGGGCCACGTCGACCACGGTAAAACTTCGTTACTCGATAAGATCAGAAGCGCGAACGTAGCCGAAGGCGAAGCGGGCGGTATTACTCAGCACATCGGTGCTTACTCGGTTGAAATTCACGGCAATAAAATCACCTTTATAGATACCCCGGGTCACGCGGCGTTCACCGCAATGCGTGCGCGCGGCGCGCAGGTTACCGATATCGCTGTTATCGTAGTCGCCGCCGACGACGGTATCAAACCGCAGACGATAGAAGCTATCAACCACGCGAAAGCGGCGGGCGTAGACATCATCGTTGCGGCAAACAAAATAGACAGACCGCATATCGACCTTGACAGAGTTCGTCAGCAACTTTCCGAACAGAACATTCTCGTTGAAGAATGGGGCGGCGACGTAATCATGGTTCCCGTATCGGCAAAGACGGGCGAAGGAATAGAAAAACTGCTCGAATCCATTCTGCTCGTTGCCGAAATGGCGGAACTCAAAGCCAATCCCGACAGAAAGGCGCGCGGTACCGTTATCGAAGCCAAACTCGATAAGGGTAAAGGTCCGCTCGCAACAGTACTCGTCCAGAACGGTACTCTTCACGTCGGCGACAATATCGTAGCCGGCACGGTAGTCGGCAGAGTAAGGGCAATGATTAACGACAAGGGCAGCATGGTTAAAACAGCAGGCCCGTCCGACGCAGTTTCGGTTCTCGGTCTTGAAGACGTTCCGAACGCGGGCGACGCAATCTTTGCCGTAGACGAAGAAAAACTTTCCAAACTCGTCGCGCAGGAAAGAAGAAACAAAGAACGCGAAGAGATGATCCGCAGTCAGCAAAAGGTCACTCTCGACGATCTGTTCTCCAAGATTTCCGAAGGCGAGCTCAAGAATCTCAATCTTATTATAAAAGCAGACGTTCAGGGTTCTGCCGAAGCGGTAAAACAATCGCTTACCGAACTTTCGAACGACGAAGTTAAAATCAACGTATTGCACGCCGCAGTCGGCGCAATCAACGAAACCGACGTTACGCTTGCCGAATCGTCCAACGCGATCATCATCGGCTTTAACGTACGTCCCGATTCGAAAGCCAAAGTTCAGGCAGAACGCAATCATGTAGACATTAAACTGTACCGCATAATTTACGACGCTATCGACGATATTACCAAAGCAATGAAAGGTATGCTCGCGCCTAAGTTCGAAGAAATTTATACCGGTAAAGCGGAAGTGCGCGATACGTTCAAAATTACGGGCGTAGGTATGGTCGCCGGTTGCTATGTAACCGACGGCAAGATCGTTCGTCAGGCAAAACTGCGTATTTACAGAAACGACGTTATGATCTGCGAAGGAAACGTTCTGCAGCTCAAACGTTTCAAAGACGAAGTCAAAGAAGTCAATCAAGGTTACGAATGCGGTATTTCGATCGAAGGTTTCAACGATATCAAAGTCGGCGACTTTATCGAAAGTTATATCGTGGAAGAGAAAAAAGCCTGATTTTTTATCACGATATCGCGATCTCGCGGTATCGTGATTGATTATACGGCAAAAAACACATACTCATAATTAAGTGCTAATAAAATGTTTTATTAAGTGCCAGATGGAGCGTTCCAATGAAAGAAAAAAGAGAAAAAAGGCTTAACAGCGAATTCAGAAAAGAGATATACGAAATACTTACCTGCAAGTTAAAAGACGCGCGCCTTACCGAAATGTTCACCGTAACGTCGGTCGAAGTCACACAGGATCTCAAACAGGCTAAAGTCTACGTCAGCATTTTTTCGGGCAGCGAACAAGCTAAAAAGAATACGTTCGACGCAATTTGCGCCGCAAGCGGTTTCGTTCGTCGCGAACTTTCTTCCGCAATGCGTATCCGCACGGTACCCGAATTTACCTTCTATCTCGACAAGCAAGCCGAATACGGCGAGAAGATAGATAAAATTCTTGAAGAAATCAAGAAAAAAGAGAACGATAACGATGAAAACGCTTGATTATCTTGCGGAAAAAATTCGCGCCGTTTCGTCCGCGCTGATTTTTTGCCATGTAAGACCCGACGGCGATACGCTCGGCAGTGCTTTCGCGCTTAAATCCGCGCTCGAAACACTCGGCAAAAGGGCAGACGTGGTTTGCGATTCCGAAATTCCCGCCAAGTTCGATTTTCTGCCGTATAAAGCAATGTGTTTCAAGCCCGAAAACGTGACGGGAAAGTATGATTTACATATTGCGGTAGACGTCGCAAGCGAGAACCTGCTCGGCGGCAGCTGGGCGTTGTTCCGCTCGAACAAAAACGTCATGTGCATCGATCATCACCCGTCCAACGAACGCTACGTTACCGATTGTTATATAGAAAACGCGGCATCGGCTTCTATTATAATCTATAAACTTATCGGGCTGCTCGGCGCGGCTGTAAACGCAGACGTCGCTACGGGAATACTTCTCGGCGTCGTTACCGATACGGGGAATTTTCTTAACCCCAATACCGATGCCGAAGCGTTAAAAATCGCTTCAGAAGTAATGAATGCGGGCGCAGATTACGCCAATATTTCATATCAGACAAAAAAAATCACTTTCAATCGAGCAAAACTGCTTTCCGACGTATTAACGCACGCACGCTACTATTTCGGGAATAAACTATCCATTATTTACACTTCGCCCGGAATGCTCGAAAAATACGGCGTGAAGAACGAAAGCAACGAAGGATTTGTAGATTTGCCGTTGTGGATAGACGGCGTAGTCGTTTCGGTTTCTCTGCTCGAAGAAAAACACAACTTTTTCAGAGTGAGTTTCAGAAGTCGCGGCGCGGTAGACGTAAACGCCGTTGCGGGCGAGTTCGGCGGCGGCGGTCATGCAAACGCAAGCGGTTGCGTTATTCGCGGCTGTCTTGAAGAAGCAATCGAAAGAATAGTAAGGGCAGTGGAAGTCAATTCCGATTTTTAATTATACGGGGCGCAAGTTCCTGTGCAACGATTTAATACTTTAACACTTTATGAACGGATTTATAAACATATACAAGCCGCGCGGCGTGACGTCGGCAAAATGCCTTGCCCGCGTTAAAAAAATCGTAAACTGCAAGTGCGGGCATATGGGTACGCTCGATCCGCTTGCGTGCGGGGTTCTGCCCGTCGCGCTCGGTCAGGCAACCCGACTTTTCGACATTATGACCGAGAAGCGCAAAAAGTATATTGCGGAAATTACTTTCGGTTACGAAACCGATACGCTCGACCTTGAAGGCGAAACGGTTTTCAAAGGCGGAAGAATTCCTTCAAAACAAGAGATAATCGACATATTGCCCGACTTTTTGGGTGAAATCGATCAGGTTCCGCCGGCGTTTTCGGCAAAGTGCGTTGACGGAAAAAAGAGTTATAAACTTGCCCGCTCCGGAAAAGTCGTCGAGTTAAAACCTAAAAAAATAGAAATATTCGAAATCCGCCTTTTAGAAGATAAAGCGCCCGCGTTCACGTTCGAAATCGCATGCGGCGGCGGAACGTACATAAGAGCGATTGCCAGAGATATCGGCAGGGCGGTGGGCTCTTACGCTACAATGACCGCTCTTGAAAGAACGCAGAGCGGCTATTTTACAAAAGAACGCTCGGTTACCGTGGACGATCTTGAAAAAAACGGGTTCGATGAATACATTGTTCCAAGCGACGAAGTATTGAGTTTTGAAAAGGTCGAACTTGAAGAAAGTAAGGCTATAAGACTGTTAAACGGACTTTATGACGATTTCGATTTAGCCGACGGGCGTTACAGAGTATACGTTAAAGGCGTATTCTGGGGCGTCGGAAATTGCGAAAATAAAAAACTGGTCATAAGACCTTACGTCAGAGATTGATATGCTTGTATCCGATTTTATTACGGCGGATAACAATCCGATCGTTTTATGCTTAGGCGGGTTCGACAGTATGCACAAAGGTCACGCCGCCATTATAAAAACCGCCGTCGATAGCAAGAAAAGCGGCGAAAACGTTGCGGTAACGCTTTTTGTAAACGAAGGCGAAGTTTTCGAGCGTAAAAGCGGAGATGTTTTTTCTTTTTCCGAACGGCTCGATATCCTTGAAAAACTCGGCGTCAACGAAGCGATTAAAATCGTTTTCAGCAAAAAGTTTTCTATGCTTTCGCCGACCGAATTTCTTGATAAAATATTCGATAATCGACCTATAAGCCGACTTATTTGCGGTCCGGACTTCAAATTCGGTTCAGGCGGTAAGGGTAATGCAGATTTTCTTAAAGATTATTGCAAACAAAAGGGCGCAAAGTTTTCCGTCATTCCCTTCGTCACAGACGAAAAGGGCGATAAAATTTCCACGACTTCTGTAAAAAACGCGTTATCTTTGGGCGACGTAAAACGTTGCGAAGAAGAGTACGGCATTAAATATTTTATAAAAGGCGAAGTTATTCACGGCAGAGAAGAAGGGCGAAAAATGGGCTTTCCCACAGCCAACATTCTTCCCGAAAAAGATAAGTTTCCCCTTAAAAGCGGAGTGTACGCCTGCACCGTTACTGTTAACGGAACAAATTACAGAGCGATTTCCAATTTAGGCGACGCGCCTACTTTCGGTGTAAAAAATCGCATTCTCGAATGCCATATCGACGGATTTTTCGGCGATTTATACGGAAAAACGCTTTCCGTATTCTTTGACGACCGCATACGCGATATCGTCAGGTTTTCGGGCGAAAAACAATTAAAAGAACAACTTGAAAAAGATTTACAGGTGATAAGATGACTTTATTCGGACCGAGCGGCAATTCCGAAAACTTTGTCGCGGCAGGCAAAAAGACCACCGAGCAAAGCGCGGAATGGGTAAAAAATTTAGGGCTTGACGCCTTTGAATATTCATTCGGTCGCGGCGTTGCGTTAGGCGACGATCGCGCCGTTTCCATAGGCGAAGCGTTTGAAAAAGCTGGCATAAAAATCAGCGTTCACGCGCCGTATTACATAAATTTCGCCAACGCCGACCCCGAAATGATAGAAAAATCTATCGGTTATGTGACAGACAGCGCGAAAAAATGCCGTCGTATGGGCGGAAAACGCATAATTTTTCATCCCGCATCGCAGGGTAAAGACGCACGCGAAGTCGCTTTCGCAAGAACTAAAGATAATTTTTACCGTTTAGCCGAAGCCATAAAAGAGCAGGGCCTTGACGATATGATTTTCTGTCCCGAAACTATGGGGAAGATCGCGCAGATCGGTACGGTAGAAGAAGTTGCCGAGCTTTGCACGACAGACGATTTATTTATTCCCACCGTAGATTTCGGGCATGTAAACGCAAGAGAACGCGGCAGCCTTAAAACTAAAGACGATTATCTCAGTCGTATCGATTATATGATCGACAAAATCGGCTATGACAGAATGAAGCACTTTCACATTCATTTTTCGAAGATTATGTACTCGGTGAAAGGCGAGATAAAACACCTTAATTTTGACGATACCGTTTACGGTCCCGAATTCGAGCCGCTT
>CAKQXZ010000089.1 GCA_934292955.1 uncultured Clostridia bacterium | reverse complement strand
TTATGAAAAAAATTATTAAACAAATCTGCTGCGTTGCGGCGACGGCAATTCTTATGTTTTGCATGTGTTTTAGCTTTGTCGGGTGTGACGATAAAGAGAAAAAATACGACGTAAGCATAAAAATAGCTAACAACTATGGAAGCACGTGGATATTTACACCCGATATCGATGAGCTTAGGTATGAGTTCAAATACACAGGAGAAGAAATGCGGTTCTGGATAGATTCCTGGAATCTTCCGAAACACCCCCGCTGGAGCAAGGAATGGTTTGCGCCAAATACCAGCGGGGCAAATGTTTTTCACAAAAGCATGTTATATACCGCACCGGGGGAGAAACGTCAGGTATGGAGAGGTCCGGTAAAGGAGAGAGGCGAGTACATCATACTTTGTGAGGCTGACAGCACCTCGGATTTGTGGTATTTTAGAGCAGTATATCTATATGTTACAATAAAATAAATTTAACAAGAGAATGGTGTTTTTACGCCGTTACAGAAAGGAAAGTAATAATTATGAAAAAGAATAAAAAGAATCTTACGATAATAGCAAGTATAATTGCAATTTTGAGCTGTTTTTTCTTTGTTGGTAGAATACCAACATCAAAAGTGTATGCTATAGGTAATGAATTTTCAGTTGAACAATACACTGATGATGATTTTTTGTTGAAAGCAGATGGAACACCTTCGGTAAAGGATATATCAACATTTGCGGAAGAAGTTAAATCTGGTAAAAATACATACTACCCGGAACTTGCGGAAGTAATTCCGCGACAGTACCTTGAAAGTCAGGATGAAAATGCCATTTTTGCATATAACGGGAAAGAATATGGGTTTTATGTTGCAAAAAATGAAGAAAATTTCGATATTTTATTGATTGATTTTGTTTATGAATTTGAGGAAAACGATTCGATTCATAATTCAGATATAGAATTCCGTATTCGTATCAAACCATTGCTTCAACAAAGTTTTTCTCGCACGACGGATAAAACAGGTGCTTATACTTGGAAGAAAGCGACGACGACAAGGAAATATTACGTGGCAAACCCAAGATTTATTTCCGTTGTTGCAAACGAAAATGCGCTTAATTATGGCGATGACGGTTATAATAAATTGACTGATGACGGCGTTATTATCAGTCAGTTCCGAACTAATTATGGCAAGGTCTCGTATGCAACTGAGAAAGATTTGGCGGTGACATTAATAAACATTGGCGGCAACAAGATGTTTGATTTCATATGTGATGGCATTGATGCTGCAACTGGGTCGGTTGGAGGACAAATAGCCAAAATAATTAAAGAATTTAAGGAAATCAGAGAAGATATATATGAAGCGGGAAAAGAAACAACAATTTTAGCCGATAATGAAAACAATATAAGAACTGAAATGTCTAAAGAAGCGCAGAAAGATGCCACTGATATTCCCGGATATTCGAGAGTTGCGGGGTTTGAACCTTCAGACGAAATAATTTTATCTGGCGATAATTCTTCATACGCCGAATTTATAACTGTTCTAAACGATGCAAACAGTCGCAGCAGATTATATCAGTATTGTGATTTTGATATTGTTTACAGAAATTCAAATTTTAGCTCCATGTCCGATCCTGTAGCAGAAAATTGCAGTTTTTCGAAAGAAAGGGTTTTGTATGACGATAAAACTGTAACCAATTTACAAGATGAAATCATTCAGGAAAATTTTGCTTACATATTAGACGGCGGATATCATAAGTTCACTTATGAGTGCAATGATCCTACGACATATCAAATCACTTCTAATAGTAAGTTGCCGAAAATTACGTTTGTTTCCGATGACGGTGTTGTTGAAGGGCAAAACGTTGATGAAAAAACGTATGAAATAGCTTTGCAGAAAAATAAAAAGTATACGATTATTTTTTCAGATACGGCGGCGGGAATTTATAATTTTACATTTGGGAAGAAATTTATAAATCTGGAGTCTTTCGGCAAGCAAAATGTCAGTCAATTTGCAAAATACGGAAGTTTATGGTTTAAATATACGCCGACGGAGGAAACTTATTTAGCTATAGACTTTGATATGTATAAATACGCTGTTGTTGTTTATGATCAAAAAATCAGCAACCCCGTATCTGTTTACACCAATACGAATCATGCTGAATTTCATGCGGTTGAAGGACATACTTATTATATCCAAATTCGGAACGACTTTTTGAATGATATCGGATCGGACAGTATTTATATCGGAGACGTTGAAAGTTTCGAGCTTGACGAAGACAAAGTGATTGCCGTTAATGAAAAACGAGCATATTTGTTTAACGCGCCTATTGCCGGCGTATATAAAATAACGAGTGTCCCGACGGGTGTAACCGCTAATATTGACGCCGGCAGAGAGGACGGCGGCTATTTATTGTCTAAAGGAAGACATTATATCGTTTTTACGGGGCAACTTGAGAATGGAACTTGCAAAATCACTTTCAATTCCGTAGAAATTTACGTTCGCGGCGGAAAATCCTTGTCCGTATCGGGCGGAACATTATATAAAACACTAAAATTTAAAGCTCCTCAAACTTTGAATTATAAACTTTCTCTTCCCTCCGCAGTAAATATAATAGGAACTGTATGCGAAGGTCGCGTTGTAAATGTGGGCGATGCGGACAATTTAAGCCTTGAAAAGGGCAAAGTGTATTATTTTGTTGTTGGCGGTAATATGCCTGATAGAATGGATATTGCTATAACGCCTGTAACTGTCGAATCGATAACAGCAGATCCTGATGGACAAGTAGAAAAAACGATATCGGGACAAGGGACGGTGGTAGTTGAAATTAAAGTCGTTTCGGATAATTGTTATTATACTTTTGAAGGCATAGATAGCTATTTTCTTTATGATTCCGTTATGGATAAAATCGGAAATGATTCAGTATTGATGACAGGCACATATTATTTGCAAACGGTTTTAAACGGCAGTACGGTTTTAACGGTTTCAAAAGACGGAATACGTATGAACGTCGGAGATACTATTGTTGTCAATCACACCAACATTTTTAGGTATAATTTAACGGTAGGGGAGAAATACGAAGTCCGTATAGCTAAAAGCAGCAATAATACATTTACTACTGATGTTGTTATTTCGGACATAAACGGTCAAACATGCAATTTAACAAAAATAAATGACGTGTATTCATTTACGGCGCATGCCAATGTCGTTTATGTAAAATTAACGATGAGTAACGTCGGCGGACAAGCAGGTGTGTTTTTCTTAACAAAAGCAGATCTCAATAAAGAATCGGTGGTTCAAGAAATAAAACCAGAGCAGCTTTATACATGGACGATTGCAAATCAGCATTTTATGAAAATTCCCGCAGGGGAGTATTTGTTATTTATCAGAAAGGCCGTTCTGGGATCTGTTCATTTGTATGAAATAAAAAACACCGGAACGCCTGAAGCTATCGGCAAAGCAGAAACTATCGATCAGAATTCTGCAATAAGTTACAGTTTGTCGTCAACGGAAGAAAAATTGTATTTAATTACATCGGACGACGATAGTTTAAGTTTCATGCTTTTCTATTCTCAGGACGGAGTATATAAAGTACTTGTCGAAGGGGCAGAGCAAGATAATCAACATATTTTTACTAATCTGAAATATAAATTTGCGTTATATCGTTGTATAGGCAACACAAAAATATTCGTCAATAACGTTGCAGATTCAGATATCGTAGTGAAGAATAGTTCACAGAAAAAAGTATCCCCCGTAGACGGAAAATACAAATTTACAACTCCAGAAACAATAGCCGTTTCGATTGATTTTTGGGGAATCAGAGCGCAAGTTTTTTATGTGGTGGATGATCCTGAAATCACCATCTATAAGCAGGATGAAACAGGAGATCTATATTTTAAATCGAGCGGTATTAAAGGGATAGGATCTAAATATCAATTAAAAAATGTAACGGTTACAGTGACGAGTAATGGAGCGAATGTGTATCAAAAGACATATTATACTTCGACGGTAAACTTTAACGCCAACGATTATATATGGTACAAAAAGATAAATGTAAAATTTATTTATAATTATAGTCATGAAGATGATGAACTCAGAGCTGAAGGCGAAGCGACTTATAATGTTCCAAGTTTCACAGCAGATATAAAGGATAATATATGCCTATACGATGCGTCGTCGATGACGTCAATAGAAACGCGAACGATTAAAATTCCCGCAAATATAAAGAGTATTTATTTCTTAAGTAAGGAAGAGACTAAAGTTACATATCTTGATATAGTGGCGCAATCTCGTAGTACGCCATTGAAAGTGTATTTTAAAAATTTCAATTACCAATTTAAAACCAATGGGATTTATGTTGACTTCTGGAGCGATTTTACTATAAACGTAACGGGAGATTGTTCTATTATGCCGAGAACGCTCGACACCGAGGGCGAATACGGAATTTACGCTCGGAATCTTACAATCGAAGGAACGGGTAAACTCAGTGTTGCTGCGGGAAAACGTGAGTCGTCGGGCGTATACGCGCTGACGAACGGATATGCGGGAATAAATGCCAATAATCTTACTGTCCTTGTTAAAGAACTGTATGTAAAAGGCGGTACAGGTGGCGACGCGCCTAATGCGTCGGGTACAATGTACTCTAATGAATTGCGCGGACAGGACGCAAACCCTGGAGGTCGCGGCGGCTATGCTATCTGGATTTCGAATAACTTCAAAGTTATGAGTTCTTGCAAAAAAATTACCATGGAAGGCGGAAACGGCGGACATGGCGGTAACGGCGCAAACGGGCTTGCCGCAACGGCAGATTTTGCTGCAGGCGGCAGGGGCGGTAACGGTGGAGACGGCGGTCTTTCAGGTGGCGCATTTCATCAGAATGTTTCGCAAAGCGAATTGTATTTCTCGTCTTCAACCACTAAAGTGGTTGCAAAAGGCAGAAGTGGAAACGGTGGACGAGGCGGCAACGGCGGAAACGGTGGTCGTGGTGGTAAAGGCGGCAACGGTGGTCGCGGTGGAGACGGTCGTATCGGTGGTCGCGGCGGAAATGGCGGTAATGGCGGTAACGGGTTAGATGATACCAGTACGGCTGCAAAACCAAGCAGCGGTGGAGACGGCGGAAACGGTGGTCACGGAGGATATAGCGATTACAGCGGGAAATATGAACGTCCCGGAAACGGCGGAAGCGGTGGTAACGGCGGAGATCCGGGTGGAGTCGGCGGCGGATTGAACGGCGGAAACGGCGGGTATGGTTATAACGGCGGTTCAGGCGGCAACGGAAGCAGTAGCCACATTATTTTTGCAACAGGCGGAAACGGTGGTAACGGTGGAGACGGCTATGGCGGATCTGTCGGCTATGGCGGCTCTGCCGGAAAAGGAACATGGGCTTCTAACGGAAGTTCGGGATCTAACGGTAAATCGTACTCAAATTATCAGAATTACCCTGAAGATTTCAATTAGATTGTAATTGCGGATTGAAATTATATAATCTATGGTAAAAAACTGTCGCTTGGCAGGGAAAAGCCGAACAGATGTAAAAATTCGGCTTGATATCTGAACGCGGCAGTTTTTTCTGGGTAAGTTATGCCTACTCAAAAGAGTTGAAAGAAAATCTCGTTTCGAAAAACACTTATTTTTACGATTATAACCCCCGCACCGAAGCGGCGGACTAACAATATAAAATAAGTATTGAGCAAGTGCGGGCGGAAACCCTCGAAAGATGATGGTTTCCGCCCGTGTTTTTTTTGTGCATCCGTTTATGTGAGCCTGAACCGATGTTAAACGCGATTGCCTGCGGCTAAGCTTGCATATATCGAAAACGTGAAAAATAAGATTGTTTGATAAAATCGATAGTTCGGGCGTTTATTCTTTTGACAAGAGACGGCTTTGCGATTATAATTATCTCACACTGAAAGATAAATTACGCCAAAGAGCATAAATCTTCAAAATCGGTCGGGAGAATAGAAAAGTGATTGATGACAACAAGTTAAAGGAAATGATGACGACAATCGGCGAGCTTATGCGACGGTCGACGTTAAAACGCCCCGATTCGGACGCGGCGTTCGGTGAAGGGGCGATGATGAGGTACCTTTTCCGCCACGGCAGCGCGACTGCGGGAGATATTTCCGATTTTCTGCGCGTAGGGTCGGGAAGGGTTGCAAATCTTTTGAAAACGTCGGAGAAAAAGGGAATAATAAAAAGAAGCAGAGACGAAACGGACGGAAGGAAAGTTATAGTTTCCCTGACGGAAAAAGGGCGGGAGCAACACGAAAAGCGAACGACGGAACTTAAAAACGAGTTTAAGAAACACATGTCCGTGTTGACGGACGAGGAGTTCGATTCGCTTTTGGCTATATACAAGAAACTTTTAGGAGCAAAAAAAGATGTTTAAACTTTACAAAAACCTGCGGGCGAAAGATTGGTTTCTCATCATTTTTCTGACGGGGCTTACCGTTTTGCAGGTGTATTTCACGATGACGCTCGTGGATAAGGTTCAGGCGATAATCGAAGCGATAACCTACCTCGATTATCACAACCACCCCGAAAAGCTCGGCGAAGCGTTTTCGGCGTTTATCTCGGCAGTCGGATGGGGCGGAGTAACGTCCGATTCTCTTGCGGCGATCGGCATAAGCGGCGAGGCGGCGGAGAGATTCCTTAAAATGGCGACGGCAACCGTCGGAGATATCTGGAAATGCGGCGGACTCATGCTTTGCTACGCGCTTTTATCCGCGCTTACGCAAATGGTCGTAGGCTTTATCGCGTCTTACGTCGCTTCGTCTTTAACGACGACGATAAGGTCGAAAGTATATGCCAAAATCAACGAGTTTTCCGCGCGCGAAATCAACGATTTTTCAACGGCTTCGCTTATAACGAGAGCAACTAACGACGTTCAGCAGGTGCAGATAACCAACGTAATGGCTCTTCGTATGGTCGTTGCCGCGCCGATAACGGCAATCTGGGCAATCGCTAAAATTCATGCGACGAGCATGGAACTTACCGTTGCGGTTGCGGCGTCGGTTGTAATTTTAATAGTGGCGATCGCGTGTATAATGGCGGCGGTTTTGCCCGTATTCAAAAAGACTCAGAAGCTGACCGACGATCTTAACGGCGTAACACGTGAAAACCTTACGGGTATAAGAATAGTTAAAGCATACAACGCCGAGAATTACGTCGAAAACAAATTCGAAAACGTAAACAGAGATTTCAGTCGCATGCAGCTTTTTACGAGCAGAGTTATGGGGTTTATGAGTCCCGTAATGACTCTCGTCATGAACGGCGTTTCGCTCGCTATTTATTGGATAGGCGCAAGCCTTATCAACAAGGGAACGACCGATTACGCAACGGTTACGTCGTTCATGATGCTTTCTTCGCAGATAATCATGTCGTTTATGATGCTTATGATGATGTTCGTTCTTTTCCCGAGAGCGCAGGTTTCGGCAGGGCGTATCAATAAGGTTCTTGAGTCGAAATCGGACATAATTTATCCGACTGAAGATGAAAAAACCGAAAAAACGGGCGAAATTGAGTTCGATAACGTCTCTTTCGGTTACACGCACGGACAAGAGGATGTAATAAGGAACATATCGTTCAAAGTTCATAAGGGCGAAACGGTTGCGTTCATCGGCGCGACGGGCAGCGGAAAAACGACGCTTATAAATCTTATTCCGCGGCTTTACGACGTGACGGAAGGTTCGGTTAAAATCGACGGTGTGGACGTTAAGGATATGACGGAAGAAACCCTCCGCAAAAAAGTTGCCGTCGTTCCGCAAAAAGGCTTGCTTTTTTCGGGAACGGTTAAAGACAACATAGCCTTTTGTAACCCCGAAATGCCTTTCGGAAAGATAGAACGCGCGGCAAAAATTGCCGAGGCGGACGGATTTATCAACGAAATGCCCGAAAAATACAACGCGCCCATATCGCAAGGTGGAAAAAACGTTTCGGGCGGGCAACGTCAGAGGCTTTGTATAGCCCGCGCCGTGGCGGCGGACGCCGAAATTCTCGTCTTCGACGACAGCTTTTCCGCGCTCGATTATAAAACCGATAAAAAGGTGAGAGAAAACCTCGCGGCGGAAGCCAAGGGGGTAACCAAAGTCGTCGTGGCG
>CAKQXZ010000088.1 GCA_934292955.1 uncultured Clostridia bacterium | reverse complement strand
TATTAAAACCTTACTTTTTTATTTTTATAATTTCTATAAAACAAGGCATTTCATCCGAAACAACAAAAAACAGCGCGGTTTTCGGCTGTCTAAAAACGCCGAAAACCGCGCTATAAGTCGATTATTCGCTATAAACCTTGTTATGGAGCCTTGTTAAATAGTTCCATTTTATGCCGCTGAAACCGCAACTTGCAACAAGTTCGGTTCCGTTGCCGGTGTTGACTTCCTGTATGTAAGTACAGTTATCGGTCACGCCGCTGTCTGCCGCAATAAAATCGCCGAAAGTAAAGGCTTCTTTTAACGAAAGTATCTTTTTATAGTCTTTGGCATGCGCTTTTTCAAATTCGGAAAGCGTGTATTCTTCATACTCGTCCGAACCCGTTTTTACCGCGTTTTCGTCAAGATAAATAACGCACAACGTTTTATAAACGGGGCTTCCCTGTTCGCCCGGCGTAACTTCGCTTATGATATAGCACGGATAGCCCGAATACGAATTGTAATCAAGTTCCAGGCCTTCTTTATCAAGAATAGTAAGATTTCTTACGGTAAACGCGGCTTTTTCGGTTGCCGAAGCGGAATTTCGGATAGTTCCCGCGTTTTTGCCGACGAACCCGCCGACCATAACCGAATTTTTACGATAGACGTTATTGCCCTGCGAAAAGTTTACAATAACAGATCTTTCCGAAAAACTGTTTTCTATCACGCCCGCGTTATACCCCGCGAACGAGCCGATATTGCAGTCAAGACTTACGGACAAGTTAACGTAAACGTAGCCGATTCTGCCTGCCTGGTTAACGTTTTTCATTGTGCCGTTGTTGGTACCGACGGTCGCGCCGATAGTCAATTCTTTGTTTCCGTCAACTGTTATCTGCCCGCTTGCAGACGACATAAGTCCGTCTATAAGTCCGTTATTAACGCCTATTGCTCCCGATACGTTCATTTTTTGCGTTGCCGTAGCGTCAATTTCAAACCTGATATAAGTCTGGCAATCTACGATTTTCCCGCTTGCCGTAACTTCGCCTGCAAACGCGCCGACAGCCGCCGCATCTGTTCTGCCGCTTAAAGTGTAATTACCCACGACAGACAGATTGTAAACGGTGCCGCTTATCTTAGAGAACACCCCGAAATTACGAGCCGCTCTGCTGTTTGAATTTATAGTGAGCTTGTAACCGTTGCCGTTAAACACGCCCGAAAAACCGTTTACGCTGTCTGCGCCGAGCGCAACCCAGTCGGTAACGCCTTCGTTAAACCAGATGTTTCCGCCCGCCTTTATGTCGTTTGTAAGAACGTAATTGCGATCGGGCGCAAGGTTGATATTTTTCAGCCCTTCGTAATCGGAAACGGGAATAGCGTATTTTGCGTAAAGCGTCTGTGATTTTTCTACAGCCGTAACGGGATAGCCGTCTTTATCTTCGTAGTGGCTGAACACAAGATTCGACGAGTTCGGCGCAGGGATATCGAGTTTTGCGGTAAGTTTGCCGTAAGCGACGTTTTCAACCTTAATTTCGTCCGCGCCGCCCGCAAAACTTCCGTCGCCCGCGTTGAGCGTTAGTTCAAAACCGTCGACGTCGGTTTCGGGTTCGAATACGGCGTAATAGGTCGTTTTTGCCGAGTAAGTCATCTGCGCAAGTTCGGCTGAAGTTACGGTAACTTTGCCGTCCGTCCACCCGACAAATTTCATGCCGCTGCAGGTCGGAACCTTATCGAAAGCAATATTTTCTCCGAAAGTGCCGTAGTTTTTGATTTCAACGCTGCCGTCGGCAAAAACTCTTAACCCGGTAAGGTTATCGCCCGTTTCGGACGGATCTTCCGATTTCGGCTCCGAACGGAAAGTAAGTTGTATTTTCACGTTGTCGTCGCGGACGTAAACGCCTTGGAAAACAAGGTCTTCGGTAAATGTAATTTCGTCGTAAGGCATAACCGAAACAACCGCGCCGTTGCTTGCGGCTCTTGCTTCCCAATGATCGAAACGATAGTTATATTCGCTGTAATAATCTACGTTGGGAACGGTCATCGTTGTGCCGTAAGCCTGATAATAGTTGGCAACATGTCTGAACCCGCTCATATATCCCTTGCAGATAACGTCGTCTATCTTTTCTCCGCCTAAGGTATAACATTCGCCGTCGGACAAAAAGCAGATATTTATTATCTTATCGGTTGCGGGCTTGAAAACGATTTCTATTACGGCGTTGTTATCGAACGGCACATACGCCATATATCCGTCGTTATAAAACATGCTCGTGTATTCTTCGCCGTCCACTACCCATCTTAAGTAATCGGGAACGAAAGTTTTGGACTTGCTGTCCACCGCAAAAACGTTTGCGGTAAGATAATAGCCCCTGCCGTACAAATCGCTTACCGTAAGTTCGGTTTTTGTCTTATCGCCGTAAAAGTAAACGTTACCCGTGCCGTCGGTTTCTTCGGTTTTTACCTTGCCTTTGAAAGTAAGCGTTATGGTCGCGGGATCGAGCGTATAGTAGGCGTAATAGGTAATATCGGCGTTTCCGAACTTCATGTCTTTTTCGTCGACTCTATGTTCGAAGGAATACGGCACGGTCGTCCAGCAAACAAAAGTGAACGTGCCTTTTTCGTCGGTATAGCCGTCGATTCTCACATAAGAAAGATCGTCGCCGTATCTGCCGCTGAGTTTACGCGTTTTTTCGCCGTCGCCGAACGCCCCGTCCATCGCTTCGAAAGTCGCAACGTGGTACTTGTAACTTTCGGCAAACTGCGCTTTGAACGTAAGATAGGTTTTTACCTTTCCGTCGGCGTCTTTTTCGGAACCGATACTGTAACTGTTTTCGTCAACGCCCCAGCCCGTAAATTCGTACTCGAAAATATTGTTCACGTCGCCGCGGCCGGGGTTTTTGATATTTTCCGACCTGATGACGTCCGCCAGCGTTTTACCGAAATAATCGCCCTGAGCGATTTTATAGTAATACTCGTAACCATAATCGCCCACGCTTATAAACGCAACAGTCGGCAGCACGGTCTGTTCGTCGAATACGGGCGTATAAACTTCGTTTTTTACAAACGCCAGACGAACGTTGCCTGTATATTCTTCGCCGTTTGAGTTTTTCCAGCCGCAGAACGCGTAATACTTTTTGCCGTCGGTATCGTAGTAGTCGTTAAGTTCGGGCAACGAGTAAAATGCGTTTTCGTTTTCGGCTCCGTAAGTCCACGTTCTGCCCGTTTCGGTGTGAACCATACTGCCGTCCGCTTCAAACGTGTAAGTAACTCCGCTTACAAAACTCTGCAACGGATTGCTTACCACAAACCTTGCCGAAAGATTTTTGAAGGTGTATTCCGCGGTGATATTGATAGTCAGGTCTTTTGCGGGCATGCGTTCGGGAAGATCGACGCCGCTCCAGTCCACGCTGTAAGATGCGATCGCGTCGTCAACCATATGCACGGGATATCCCGCAAGTTTTCCGACAACCGTTTTTGCGTCAAAGTTGACTTTAAGTAAATTTACGTTAATCTTCTCGCCCTGTATAACGCCGTATTCGCCAATCTTCTGCCCGTTAGCCACAACGCTTATGTAGTACGGAATCTGATTTTCGTCGTTACGCTCGTAAATCAGATAGTAAATTCTGTTTTTGTCGACGTTCGGCATCTTATTCACGCTGTAATAACGGGTGTCGTCTCCCACTCCGGAATTGATATCGCGATAGCCCTTAATAACGTAGGTATTGCCGCCGTTTGCCGTAAACTCTTTGCCTATCGAAAATTCTTCGGGCGGCATAGGTCTTATTGTTTTTCCGCCGTAATCGAACGGTTTATACTCCACCTTAACGCGCTTTAACGTATCGGTTTCCAAAACGTAGGTTTCGGTATACACGTTTTCGTCGGTATAGGTTGCAACGAAATCCGCGCCGCCGGATATAAGTTCAAAGTTTTCAAGGAACAGATTCGACCCTGTATCTACCCTTATTATCGGATATAAGCCCGCTTCTGTATCGATGCCCGTAAACGCGTCGTCGGCGGGGCTGACGTTATAATAATCTCTTGTAAAGATCAAACCGCTCGTACTTACGAACGAATCGTATTTTTTGCCGTAAATATCGGGCGCGGTTATATTATCCGTTTTGACTATAAACGCACGGAGATACGGAACGTAAATCATTTCGGCAGATTTTAACGCCTTGGCTCCAGAAACGACGTCCGCCGAAGAGTATTCGGGATAGTAGAAGTTCGCCGTATATGTGCGCTGTTTCCACTTGAGCCTGTAATAGCATGTATTGACAATAAGATACCCTTTGTATATCACGGTCGCGTTTTCGTAAGTTACCACGGGGAAAGTGCCGTCGAAATTTTCGTCGACCTGACCGCCCATAAACGGATAATATTTTTCCCAAAGGTCGTTTATATCAAGATAATATCCCTGACGAACAGGCAAAGTTTCTATTGTGTAATCGGGCGGCGTAACCTGCTCGCCTTCCATAAACGCAACTCTCTCTAAAACTTCCGAATGAGTCGCCCCGCCGCCGACGTAATACTCGTTTATAAACTCGCTGTACTGCGTGGCATAATCTCTGCCGTCGGGGTTGCGGAACTCAACGTAGAATTTGCGCTCAATTCCGTTTGCGTAAACGCCCTGTTTTTGCTGAAGTATTGCCTTTACCGCAAACTTCAACGATTTGTAAGGATAAGACCTTTTAATAAGCGTTGCCTGATTGCTTATTATAACGTACTTATCGTAGTCTTTGGTCTGATAATCGGGGGCGTCGTAAAATTCGAACGAGTAATACTGATACGCGCCGTAGCGGTTTCTTAACGCGTTGTCAACCACTTCTTCGCCCGTGACGATATCGAGATATCGCATCTGAACGGTACTCATTCTGACCCCGCTCGAACGCGAAGTTAAAACGTAGGGGTTTTCGGGCGTGTTGGACGCTTCTGTAAAGCCTAACGGAATAAGCCTGTCGCCCACGCCGTACAACGGGATTTTCTTATCGAAAATATCGGTGTTAATGTCGTAAACAAGGAAGCGCGCGCCTAATTTCGCGTTGACAAACAGCCCTACTTCGAGATACATTCCGCCGTAAAGTTGCGTTTTAGAAACCTTGTTCACGGCGTCGTAATTATAATGGAAACTTACAAGCCCGCTCAGTTCTATATACGGACCGAAACGGAAGGAAACGTATACCGCCGCAACTTTGTTAAGGTGTGCGATCGAAACCGAAAGTTTGGCTTCGAGTCCGCAACGGAACCCGACCTGCCCTTTAAGCGTTAAGGAAAGATCTATTTCGTTTGCAAGCGTCGCTCTCGTGAACTTGAATTCGTCGAACATGACAGGCTTGCCGTTCTCTCCTTTAGGCGACGAACCGTTCGATAGAGACGTCGATTCCACATAGTGGTGAGCAAACTCGACGTAAAGCCCCGCACGCGCGCCTAAGGATCCCACGACGTTGAACTCGAGCATGAGTGAAACTACGGGAACGGGCAACGGAATCTGCCCCAAAGGTATGCTGAATATGTCGGCGTACTCAAGGTCGCTTTCATCCCAGAACGGGCTTTGACCTATGGCTTCGGCAAACTTATTCTGCCCGTCTTTGGCTATATCCATTACATATTCGACTTCGTCGGTAATGTCTATAATGCCGTAGGCTTCCTCGGCGGCGTCGCTAAACTCTACCGTTGCCGCAAGCGAAATCGAAAAGTCGTTTGAAAGATCGACTTTTATGTCGGTATAGAACCATAACAGCGGATTAAGCGTTACCTTACCCGATTTGCAGATAGTGTAACGATAATCGACCTGCGTGGTGTTGGCGATCGTAACTTCAACGCCGATTTTGAAATTTTTGACCTGAATTTCGCCGCCTAGTTCTATTTCGAATTCGAGCTTGGTACCGCTTATGTTTATGCTTACTTTAGGTTTTTTGAACTCGAACCCGCCGATTGCCGCCATCAAAGCGATGTTTTCGGCTTCGGATAAACCGTTTGCGTAATTTACAACCGTGGGCGACTGCGCGACGGCGTTTCTTACCGCTTTTTTAAGCACGACTACGCCCTGATTTTTTTCAACATTTTCGGCAACCGTTTCGGCAGATAACGTAACGTAGCCTTCGAGTTGAGCCTGTCTTTCGCCGTACACGTCGATATCGTCGTAAACGTCGTCTACGTCAGGCGTAACGACTTCGATTACGGTAAAATCGTCTTCTTTGATTTCGGAGCCGACGAAATACTGCATTCTTTCCCGCTTTACGGAAATTACCTTGCAGATATAATCGTTATCCTTTTCCTTATCGTCTTCGCCGACGGTCAGAATGGTTCCGACGTTTATTTCTTTTTTAGTTTTTGCGGTAATGCGGTTTACGTCTTTTTCAAGACCGGAGTCCATATAAACGTAAACGTTTTCTTCCCACTTGGCAAGTTCTGTCGCGCTAAGGTGTACGGTGGGCTTTTTGTTTATTACTTCTTTTTCTTCTTTATGGGTAGTAATCGTAACTTCGTCCGCGCTTTCGGTATCGGCACCGCCGACGGACGTAATCTTTATCAACGAAGACAACGCCTTGACCGAATATGTTTCGCCTTCGATAAGATCGCGCGCCGGCTGAATAACGAATTTATCGTATTCCGACGGGGCGCAGATTATTTCTATCTCTTCGCCGCTCGCAGATTTAAGCGATATGTATTCGGATACGTTTTCGTTATGCAAAACTACGTCGCTCGCTTTTACTTCGACCGCAGGCGATACAGACACCCCTTTTACGCTCGTAAGTTTTTTAAGCGTGTCGGTCTTTTCCGAAAATTTGGCGTAAACGGTCAGCGCGCCCGAAATACTGTCCTTTCTGCCGACGACCTTATCGTATTGCGAGTCGTAAAACCACCCGCCGAAAGAAAAACCGTTTTTATACGTTGCGGGAAGCGCGCCGAGTTCTTCGCCTTCGAAATACATTCTCGGTTCCAGATCTGTTCCGCCGCCTACGTCAAACGTCAATATCGCGCCGAAACGGGCATAAAGAGTTAAATCGTTTTTGGCGGTTATCTCTCTTTTACAAACGCTGCCGAAATTCTCGTCGTAATACCAATCGGCAAAAACAAGCCCGTCCTTTTCGGTGGTCGGAAGCGTGTACTTTCTGCCGCGCTTAAGCGTTAACGGCTCGAGTTCGGTTCCGCCGTTGGTCACGAAAGTTACGGTAATCGTGCCGCCGTATTTTGAAACGAGAACACCCGTAACCGCGCCTATCAGCGCCACAACGGTTATCGCCGCCGCGATTATTATCGCAATCGTCCTTTTTGTCAACTTTTCCATGTCCGTTCTCCGTTTTTAGTATTTGTGTGCTTTGCCTGCCACAACCGACGCAATTTTGCGTCGCTTATGCACGCCTGTTAATGACTGTGACTGCCGCCTTTTGTGTTTTACGCATGTTAATGCATTATTGTATGCGCAAGCGTTGAGTTGTGTTGCCTTTTTTATATGTACAAAAAAAGCGCAAGGGAAAAAACTTTCTCTTTACGCTTATAATTCTTATGCGTTTCTCATTGGCGGTTACCCCCGTCGCGCGCTGTAAACTTTGATTTTTAGCCGATAATTAGCTTTTCATGGCAACATTATATCACACTTCGCATTCAAAAGCAAGGTAAATTCACCGTTAATCGGGGTAAATGCCTATTTAATTTTTAATCGGATAAACCCACCCGACTGCGTAGCGATTATTGCTCCAGACTGTTAGGGTCAAGTAAAAACTCTTTAACGCCTATGATAAGATAGCCTTTTTCGTTGCGACGCGGTTTCATGCTTTTGCCTACGACTACTATTTTCTTGAAAGAATCGTTGGTTTTATCAAACGATTTCGTTTCTTGTCTTATTTTGTTTTCGTCGGGAATATCGTAAGCAGATTGAATATAGTAACGCTTACTGCCCTGATTTGCCACAAAATCTATTTCAAGTTGCCGCCTTTCGGACGAGCCGTCGACATTTTCTCTTGTATCGATAACGCCTACGTCAACGTTATATCCGCGATAACGCAGTTCGTTATAGATAATATTTTCCATCAGGTGCGTTTCTTCTATTTGTCTGAAATCGAGCCGCGCATTGCGTAGTCCCAAGTCTTCAAAGTATATTTTATACGGCGTGCCGATATATCTTTTGCCTTTAACGTCGTATCTGTTTACCTTTGAAAGGATAAACGCTTGTTGCATATACGTTATATAATTATTGACCGTAAGCGCGCTTATCGCCGAGTTTTTTACGCTTTTGAAGGTATTTGCAAGTTTTGTGGGATTGGTGAGCGAAGAAATACCCGAAGCGATAATATCGAGC
>CAKQXZ010000087.1 GCA_934292955.1 uncultured Clostridia bacterium | reverse complement strand
GCCTTTGGCGATTAGACGTGTGCTTGTCTTGATACAAGTGCGGCTCGCTACGCTCGCCGCAAGACAAGCACACGTCTTTTTCAAACCCATCCGTTGAATCGACTCGTTGCTTATCCTCTCATCAAACCCAAAGGCGCGGAAGTTTGCCGCTAAGCCGCTTGGCAAATCTTCCGCGCTGCCTTTGGCTAATTGCATTTTGGCATTTGTTTTATGGCGTCGTCGCTTACTGTTCCAACGATACAGCCTTCGTCTATACATTTGAAGTCGTCAAAAAGAAGCAACTTCTTTTCTTCTTGCCCGACTTTCATAACAACATCCTCGGGAAGGATATCTGAAATGAAGTATTGCGGAAGCCCTCTCGAATAGACGATTCGCTCGCCCGACTTTTCTATGTATTTCAGAATATAAGCAACAGCCGCTCCCATTTTACGGTTATCGTCTATCTTCTCAAAGTCGCTTCTACCAAATTTTTCATTAAAATACGTGTTTTGTATCGTTGTTTGCCTTTGGTGAGTTATAAGGCTAAAATCGTTGACCTCGATTAGTTCTCCCGGCATTGCTCCATCGGGAATATAAAACAACCCATGAAAATGCAACCGCTTCTTTTCGGGAGATCTTTCCCAAACACCCGCATACTTCCATTTTTTACGCGAACACAAATGGCTTAACGTATTTTGCAATTTATCTTTAAACGATTCTTCCGTGTGTTTTTTACTGTCGTAGGTAAACGTAACGAAATAATTGAAATTTTGTAAGTTCACTTTTCTTACCAACCTCGTTCGCCGACAGATAAGATTTCGTTTCTTGCGTTCGAGATTATCGTCAACGTATATTTCTGCCTGTTTTAAGTCCTTAAACAGCCCCGCCATACCGTCAATTATATGCTTCCGACGAATGTTTCGTTTTAAATCAAAACTCTCTTTATAGAGCCTTTCAAAGACTTCTTTCTTCGTTGTCCTCACACCTTTCGCCTTAACCTTTTTCATAACGGGAACGAGTTCGCCGTCAACAAATTCAACCTCTTGCAAAACGTGTCCTTCCTCGGTAACGAGTACAGACGGTTCGAGTTTGTCCTCGGCGGGTTTTCCGTCCTCGCCGACTACGATTTCTTTTTCCTTAAACTTTCGCCTTGGTTTCAGCCACCTCGTCGTGTGAGGTATCGCTATGTGATGAGACCCGTCGTAATACACCTTTGCTTTTTCATATATCACATTTAACTCCTTTGTCGTATAAAGTGGCGCGGCGATTTGCCTTAACTCACTTGTCCTCCT
Organism: uncultured Clostridia bacterium; assembly: GCA_934292955.1. The sequence continues at coordinate 7,021 of CAKQXZ010000087.1, read as the reverse complement.
CGCCGTCGCATTTATACAACGAATTTATAAAATAACTGTTTTGCTGTTTTAATTCTGATACTGTTGCTTTCACTGCGGAATATTCCGCATAATCGTTTAGACCAACCTGTGTTTTCCGAGCCTGTTCGTTGAAATAGTCCGAAAAACAATCGGTCGAAAATCTCCTGTTATAAATTTTTCGGTTACATAAATAATATTTTTGTCTCTTTTTCTTTCCGTCCCGAGTTCCGCGTTCCTTTTCTATTTTTAGGACGGAATACCCATATAAATTGTAATTTATTGCATTACGCTTATACAGCCACGCCGCAACTTTTTTCAGCACATAAATAAGCAATGTATTATCGCCTCTTTTAAAGCGAAAGTCCTCGTATAAGTCGATAAACCGCATATAAACCCATTCAATAAACATTTCTTCCAACGTATAAAACGGCAAAGAAATGTACTGTTCCGAGCAGTCGCGGATATGAATTATATCGCATAAATCGCGAGCGTCGCTACCCCAACTTTCGGGACGTTGCTCGTCCGTGAACACCTTTATAAAAGGAAATTTATCCACCGTTGCGGAATGCCGACACATTTTGAGCCACGAGTTAAAAAGGTCGTTCTTCTGATTAGTTTCAAAGGTCACCTTTTTAACTTCTTTCAGTTCAAGGTTATTGCAACGTTCTTTTCCGATCTCCGTTATAAGAATTATTCCGAACTCGAAAGAGCCTGTGTTTTTATTGTTTTCAATCACTTTTCGTCCGAGTCGCAAGATGTCGAAATCGAGAATATGCGAGAACCGACCGTCCGTTTCTTTACCGAAAAAAGATAAATTCCATAACGGGAAATTCCCGAGCGAAACTTGCTCGTTCGTTTCGCGAACGGAGTAATTACTCACAATCAGACTGCTTTCTATAACGTAAATAAAATATAGTCTTGCATATGTGGATAACACGTCGAAAATATCTTCTTCATACAAGCCGTTGCCGTATGTAGTCGGATATTTTTCCGTGTCGTAGCCGTATAGTTGCAGTCTACTGTTTTTATGTTTTTCATATCGTTTTCGCTTCTTTTCTATCCACGCTTTTATAGTCGCAAGATTATAAATCACCCTGTATCGCATACAGATTTTTAATTCGTCCTCGAACAATATCCATGGAAAATACGGAAACTTCATATCCGCAATTTGTAATCTTTTCAACGCTTCCTGTCTGAACATTACTTCCTGAGATAACGCCATATCCGTGATAAGCGTCGTCTTGCGTTTTCCCATCGAACCGCAGGACATAGATACAATCGGCAATTCGTTTATAAACCCGCAATTCCGAGCCTCGAAATGTTTCAGTTTGTTCAATGCTCGGTTTTTACGAATTTTATTCCATATAAATAAGCCCGCAACCACAAATACCCAAGGCGGAATTGTTTTCAGTATTACCTGCAAATCTATAATAAGTTTCGCTATCTGAATAAACACCCCAAGGACATCGAAAGAGATTGCAAAATAGAAATAAAATGATAAAAACGCAACAATTATGCTTACGAGGTTCAAATTGAGCAGCCACATTACAAACCACGTTACCCAAATATACTTTTTAGGCTTAATAAATTCAATAAGTCCTTGTATAAGTCGATAAACAGGCAAAAACACTTTGTCATTGATAAACAAAACAGCCTTTAAAGGTTTAGTATTTTCACCGTGTTTCGTGTTTGTTGCGGAGTAAATACGCTTTACTACAAACCACAAAGCAACAAGGCACGGCATTAAAAGGACAATCCCTTTGCTGACCTTTTCCGCACCTACTCTTAAATTTGCAAGCCACGAATTGAAATTCTCCCTGCTTACAAAAGTCGTAAAGAATTTTGCTATTTGTTGCTTATATTCTTCTGCCGTCGTCGGTAAATATCCGCTCGCTTTGAAGATATTTGAAAATGCGTTTACGGTTGGCGTTATATCGCTTTTGCCTTTAAAAATAAGACTGAAATAATATGCCACGCTAAGCCCGAAATCTTGTAACGTTTCCCAAAGTCTGAAATACGAACTTCTGAAAACAAACGCCCCGAGAATTACGGTCGTTACCGTAACGATAACGACCGTAGCAATATTAAACGCTTTCTTCATATGTAACGCTCTCCTTAACCGCCTTACAGGTATGCGAGATATAGCCGAAAAACAGCAGGCAAATTATTAAAATTATAATTGCCGCTACACGCTTAATCTTTTTCATTCTTCTCCTTCCGCTCCCTATGTTTTTCTTTTGACGATTTTATTAGTTTTACTATTTCCGAAATAAGTTTTACGGGCAACGAAATTATAAAAATTATTACATTCAGAACATACGGCAAAAGCGGAGCAAACAAAACAAGCAGTAATACAAAAAGTATGAGATAAATAATACCTTTTCCCGTCGCGTTCGGTTCAACTTTTATGTCCGTACTGTTCGACGGCTCGGTACTACCCGTTTGCTTGTTGTCTATCACGCCTAAATTATACGTTATCCCATCTGTTTCAAATTTTAACCGCAAAATTGTGACGTTGCCTATAAGTGTAGATTTCGTAGAGGTTGAGCCGTTCGCACCGCTCGAAAGCGTGTAACTTGTTTCCACAAAACGTAGTACCCACTTTTTACCTTTCAGTTCATTCAACGCCTCGTCGGTGAGTTTGCTTGAAACTTTTACGTCCAGAACCGCGCCGTGATAAACGTCCTCTCGGTTTTCTCCGTTTATGAAATCATCTACGGTCTGAATCCTGTCCCATTTATACGTTCCTTCAAAAAATCCGTCGCCGGTGTGTTCCACTTTGTCGGTATATTTGAGATATGCGTAATTGTCTTTCTTTTCGCCAAACGTTTCATTTTGCCCGACGCCTATCGCAAACAACCACGAATAGGGTTGAGAAGTATAATACACGTCCGCTTCTAAAAGTTTATCTATCGGCTTATCCGTGTTGAACGCTACAAAATGGCTGTCGCACGCCCCGACATAGAGTTTAAAACCGTCCTTATACCTTACAAAACCTACAAACTTATCCGTGATGACGATCGTTTCTATATCCACGCAACTTACATACGGTTTGCCGTTTATTTCGCCGAAGCAATACTGCCTGTTGACTGCGTAATTTACCTCGTTAATCGTGTTATTGCCCGACTTCTTATCTCCGATGTCCGCATCGAACGGACGGTAAATAGAACTTATCGCGTAATACCTTACGGGGTCTTTTTTCACCTCGAAATTTGCCACTTTGTACTTAAACAACGTTCCCTCGAAATTTAAAAGTTCCAGCGAATAATTGAAAAAACTTATGTCGTCGTTTATCGTGGTGGATATATTTATAGACGAAGCCCTGACCTTATCTCCGCTCGGTTGATAAACATACACAAACAATTCTTTATCCGTGCTTTCGGCGAGTTGAATTATTTGTAACGAGTAATCTTTCGTCGCCGACGGATAGTTTTCCGCTTTGAACGAAGCGTCCTTGCTCAGATCTTCGAGTACACCCGAAGCCGTTTTATTCTCCTCGGCAGCCACAGCCGAAAAACTCTGCGCTCCCGTGAGGAAAACGCAGAGCGTAACAATTAAAACGGCTATTCGATTTAAAATGCTTCTCAAATCACAAGCCTTGCGGGAGATATTACGATCTCCGCTTCGGGATTCGGAACTCTGAACCCGATTTTAATCGTGGCTTTATCGGATTCGGAGGTTATAACGAGCGTAAACAAATCTTCGTCCGGCACGGCTTTTCTGTCGTAGTTTACCTTTGCGTCGGGGGTCTTGCTTTGCAAAACCGAAATGAGATTTCCAACCGTTTCGACTGTGAAATCGTCACCTGTTTTTGTTATAACGAAACAATCCGTAAAATCTTCCTCGCCCGTAAACTCACTCTTTTTGCCGTCAACAAAGTATGTAAAATCGCTTTTCGCAGACAGAATCTGCACGCTATAACCCTTTTTATCCGAAGATAAAAACTTGACTTTACACTTCAAAGGCTTGTCCTTTTCGAGCAAATACCCGCTTGCAGACGAAGCGACTTTATCTCCGTTTACATCGACGTAAAAACTTTTAGGCGTTTCGGTAAAACCGTTCGTGATGAACACAGCGAAGCCTATCGCAAGCACCGCGACTAATATTATGATGACGTAAGTAATGATTTTTATTGTGCTATTTTTCATGGCTCACCTCACATAAAAAATCTTATGGTTTTGCTTGCTCGCGAAGAGGAATCATAAATCCGAACGGAGAAATAGCAAGATTTTATAAGCGTCTGATTTTCCGTAGCCTTCGCTTCGTAATCCGTTCCGTATGTCGTGCCGTATTCATCGTAAAACACATAGCGGTCGGTGTACGTCGTCGAATATCCGTCGGAACTGCTCGTTGCGTAATAATTTTCGAGCGTTTTATCGCCCGTGGTTATTATTAGTTTGCCGTCCTCGATTTTAGCCGAAGTTATAAACTTGTCCGCAATCGTACTTATTTGCTTTTTCGCAATATCGCTGAACGAAGTAAGTTCCGAAGAAGCGACTTCCGTTCCGAAGTATACGCTGCCACTTCCGCTCACCTTTGCCGTTAAAACGGGCGACTCTATGTTCTCAGTGACGATATCGAAAGTATATGTTTTCTTCGGTTCGAGCGTATAAAACTCTCCGCGTTCGGTTGTGGTGGTCGAAGTCAGATCTGACGTAACGCTTAATTTTGCCACGGGCGCGTCAACAAAAAAGAGTTTAATCTTTTTTTCAAGCCCGCTCGTTTTGTCTTTAATGTTCACATAGAAGTATGCCGATTTTATAAGCGTTATATTTTCTTTGGATTTTGCCTTGAAATCGTTATCAGCAATAAGATCGTACTCATCCTCGTAAACGTAGCGTTTGTAGTACGTCGTTCCATAACCGTCGGAAACGCTGCTTTCGTAAAAATCTTCGAGTTTCATATCGCCCGTTTTTACGGTCAACGTGTTGTCGGCTATCGTTGCGGAAGTTATAAACTTGCTCGCCAAATCGTTCAGGGCGATCTTCTCGAAATCACCGAAATTCGTTGTGTCGGCGGAAGCATATTCCGTACCGAAATAAACTTCACCTTCGCCGCCTGTGTTTATAACATATTCGGGATCTTGCACACTGTTGAAAACGTTAGACAGGGCGATATCGAAAGTAAACGTTCTTTTCGAGTAGACCTCGTAATACTCACCGCGTTCGGTTGAAGTTTTCTTAACGGCTTTTGTTGATATATCCATACTCGTTGCTTTTCCGACGAAAAGAATATCACACGTTCCTTTAATGTCCGTACCTCTCGCCGTTGCAGTCAGTATTGCCTTGCTGTCACGAAAAGCCGCGAAGCAATTTATGTATACGGATTTGTCCGTGTTGCCGAATTTTGTTACGGTTAAATAATTGCTTATGTTTTCTGACTTCAACTTAGCGTCCGACGCCCATTTCAAATCCCAATCGAGAGTGATGTCGCTCGCGTCCGCAGGTTCTACGGTCGCGGAAATTATATACGACGCCAGCGCCGAACTGCTTTCCGTTTCCGCAAGTTCGGATATCGCGAGTTTCACCCCGTTATCCGTAGTGTTCGTAAGTTCCATAACCGACTTTTCTCCTTTTTCTGCCGTTTTCCCGCAGGAAACCATTCCCGCAAACGCAAAAACAACAATGAAAAGTAGGGCTATAAGCCGATTAACGGCATATTTTATATTATTTTTGTTATTCATTTCAACTCCTTTAAAAAATGATTTCCGTTTCGTTCAAGACGATTTTTTCGACTTTCTTCGTCGGCTTTGTTCCGCTTTCGGACGGTGCGGAAACCGATTCCGATTCTTTCTCAGAGCCTTTTTCAGATTCTTTTTCAGAACCAGTTTCACTTCCCGCCGTCTTACTTTCGGAATACTGCTCGCTTTCGCTCACGCTTTCTTTCCCCGAATCGCTCGGGTTGTGTTTTATCACTACGGACAAAGCGAAAAGAACGAGCAATACCGCAACGAAAATCGTCAGAACTTTCTTTAAAAAGTTCATAACGGTTAATTATTCCCGCCGAATACGAGTTCGGTCTGATCGAGAACAATCTTTTCAACCTTCTTCTGTCCGTTTAAAGCCGAAGTGTCGATTTCGATTTCAAATTTCGCAAGAACATTGTCTGCGCCGTCCTTAATGTTGAACGATACGGGCGACGTATTCGCTACCGCCGTTATAGCGGAAATTATAGAGTTAGACTGAGCAGGCGTTAAACCTTCCACAAGTTTTGCGTTAAACAGATTTAATGCAAAAATCTTGTTTGCCGCCGTAACCTTTAATGCGTCGCCGCTGCCCGATTTTACGGCGTTCATAGCCGTTTTCAAGGCGGTGTTTTCTATCGCAACGTCCATAGTCGTAGGCGCGGCTATTTCGGAATCGTTCAATGCGACGGTGTATACCGAAGATTTTTTATACGAATAAGTGATTTTTAACTGCTCAGCATTGTTAAAGTCCGCGTAAATCTTACCTTTTTTCGTCGAATTGTCTAACGTAGGCGTTTTCCCCGTCTGCGAGGCCGAGAAGATATAACCCTCGAACTGCTGTTTGTAATCTACCGTGCAGGATGCCGAAGCCTCGGGGTTATCTCTCGAAATTACGGTTATTTTTATCTGTTCGCCGAAAGCCGCCTTGCAAGTCACGGTTGCCGTCAACGCGCCGTCCGTCGTAGGTTCTGCCGTGATATAATCCGTAGCCGTCTTGCCGTTCGCCCATGCAGAGGACGCGTTTACAAATGTGACAGTCCAATCGACGGCTTTATTCGCCGCGTCGTCGGGTGTAATAGTCGCGACAACATTCACCGACGTTTTCATATCGTCGGACGTTTCCGTCTTTGCGGGAGTCTGCGAAACCAGCATTGCGGTCGGGAGTTTATGAAAAACTCCGTCGTTCATTTTGTTGCCGTCGTTATCCGAAACGATATCCTCTTTCGGTATAACAACATCCGCAGTCGGATTTTTGTCGGGCTTTTTCAAGCCTATGCCTACGCCTAAGCCGATCGCCGCCAAAGCAAACGTTCCGCTTAAAATTATTGATAAAAT
>CAKQXZ010000086.1 GCA_934292955.1 uncultured Clostridia bacterium | reverse complement strand
ATGCTCCCGACCGACGAGCCGAACACGTTTCCGTGTCACTCAACGCTTTTATACTATATCAAATATGAAATATAATTGCAACTGTTTTTTCGGCAAATTTCAAAAAATTTTATAATTTTTTTTAAGGCTCTTTCAAACGCAAAAAAACGATCCGAATTATGCCGCCGCCAATGTTTGCCGCTTAGAAACAACGCCCGATACAATAGCCCACCGCCCGAGCATAAGCGCATATAAGCAGACAAACATATCACAAACTTATTTCAAATTGCAAACTATTTCAGCCCCGCAAAAATCATATCGCCGTTAACCGAAAATTCTTTACCGTTAAGCCGATAGAGATAATCGCCTTTTGAAAAATGCAAAACAAGTTTAACGGCACGCAGCAGTTGTTTTTTAATGCCGAGCTCGCGGTTTATCCTGTCGTCGCCGTATTTACCGTCGCCTATAACGAAATGCCCGTAATACGCAAGGTGCGCGCGTATCTGGTGCGTTCTGCCCGTATATAACTTAACGGCAAGCACCGACGTTTTTTCTCCGTACGCAAGTTCTTCATAGCCCGTTTCGACAGGGAGCGCGCCCTTTCTGTATTCCGAAAACACGCTTACCCGCCCCGCTTTTTCGTCCTTGAACATATAATCTTTCAGCACGTCGTTTTTCTTTTCGAACGCGCCGTATACGCAAGCGTAGTATATTTTATCGAAAGTTCGGTCGCGAAAGCCCGCAAACAACAGATCATACGCCTTTTGATTAAGCGCGAATATCATAATGCCCGACGTATTTCTGTCAAGCCGATGGGTAAAAATCGCACTCGGAAAAACCGCTCGTACCTGCTCGTAAAAGGCAACGCTTTCTATCCCCGCCGGTTTGTCGCATACAACGATATCGTCGTCGGAATATATGACGTTTATACGAGTTTCGCCGTCGTAATAAACATCCACGAAGTCACCCGGATGCAACAAAGTATCGGCGTTTACGCGACTTCCGTTTACCTTGATATCTTTTTCGCGGTAAAGTTTCATAAGTCTGCCGTACTTAAGCGCACCTTTATATTCGTCAAGAAGAAAGTCGGTCAGCCCTTTTTCTTCATTTACTGTAAATTTTTTCATAACGCGACACGCCTTTCCGCCCCGCTTTCCGACTGTATTTACGACTATACACGCGGCGAACGACCGCCAAACCGAAAAGCAAAGCAAACAATAAAATATATACGGGTTTTAATACCGAATAGAACGCGACAAAAGCAAGCGCGTAATGAAAACATACGACGTGCAGAAAACTTTTTACGCCTTCCTGTCTGAAAACAACCGCAAGCGCGCTTACGCATGGCGGGTACAGAGCGAAAAACAGGCCGAACGCAAAAAGTTCGGTTACGCTCGCGTTACCCGTTCCGAGCAATGCAAATACGGACAAAACGTTCTCTTTTGCAAAAACGCCCGCAAGCGCGGCAACGGCAAAACGCCAGTTTTTCACCCCCGCGGGATAAAACACGAACTGAATTTTTTCGGCAACCGCAACAAGTATACTGCGCTCGATTTCGTAATCGGTCAGAAAACAAAAATCGGGCGAAACCGACTTGAATATCCACAAAAACGCGGTTACGACGGTAATTATCGAACCCACCCGTATTATAAAACTTCCGGCAAAGTTTTGCAAGGCTTTTAACAGCGTTTTTATTTTCGGAACTCTGTACGGCGGAAATTCGACTATAAGATCGTTTTTATTTCCGCTTTTTTCGGCAACGTCGATAGCGGAAAAAACAAGCGCGCCCAAAAGTCCCGCAACCCACAGTAACAACACAGCCAAAAATCCGCCCTTATTGCCGATTTCCGACGATATCCACACGATTACGGGCACCTTTGCCGAACACGGTATAAACGACAAAGACAGTGACGTTCTCTTCCTTACGCATTCGTTTTCAAGCCCGCAAGCAGACATTACCGCCACCGCCGTACAGCCGAACCCCGTCATAAGTGCGAACACAGCCCTGCCCGTCAGTCCGAACTTGCTTAAAAATCCGTGACTTGCAAAGGCAAGTCGGGCAAGAATTCCGCTTTCTTCTATTATGCAGGTAAAAAGACTGAGTATTGCAAGCCGCGGCAAAAAGGCAAGCACGGTTATCGCCCCGCCCGCTATTCCTTGCGTTATAAGCCCCGAAACAAATGGCGTTACGCGGCAGAATTTAAGCAGCTTTGCAATCGGCAAAACAAAGCAAACGTCGCATATTTTTTCTGTCAGTTCGGACAAAAAATTGCCTATTCCGAATTTTCCGAACGCAACGTACAAAACCGCCGCGGACGACAACAATAACACTGCCGCGGCAACAAACGGATTTAACAAAACTCTGTCTGTACGCGCAAGTTTCGCGTTTTTTTCGCCGCTTAGCACCATATCCGCAACATTTTGAGGGTCGAACTCTTTATAAACAGGTTTATTAAAACGTTTTTTTGCATTTACGGTTTCAAGACCCGCGCTTTTAACAAGTTCGGCAACGCGTTCTTTAACGGCGTTTACTCCCGATTTTTTATTGCACTCGGCAATAATAACGTCTACGCCCGTCATATTTTTCAGTTTTTCAACGTCGATGCGCCCGCCCTGCTTTTTAAGTTCGTCGTAAAAATTAAGAACGAGTATAACGGGCAGCCCGAACCCGAGCGTTTTTTTCAGAAACTCAAGCCCGCGCCGTAAATTGGTCGACTGACAAACGACCAGAAGAACACCGCAGCCCGAAATGCTTTTCTTTGCCACATTCTGCTCGAGCGTGTAATCGTCAAAATAACTTCCGGGCAGGTCGACGGCGGTAAAATATTCTTTCTGCCCGTTTATTTTGACCGAAAACGGGGCTTTGGCGGCTTTTGTGGTAACGCCGTACCAGTTTCCGACTCTTTCGTTTTTACCCGTCAGACCGTTAAACAGAGTGGTTTTACCCGCATTGGGAACTCCGGTTATAAAAATGTTTGTCATTCCACTTCCACCCTGCGGCAAAGCCCTGCGGAAAGCCCCACGGGCTCGCCGTCGGCAACGACCACACACCCGCTTTTTTGGCGCGAATACAGCACGACGAGTTTACTTCCGCAGCTTACGCCCAAAGCGGATAACCGCTCGATTTCTCTGCTTTCGCCGGCGATATATTTAATGAAAACGGTTTTACCTTCGGCAACGTCGTTCAAACGCATAAAACAAAAATAGTCCGTGTACAATATATTCGCGTGCAAGCCTTTTTATATCGATTTTACAGTTCTTAGCCTAAAAAAATTTTTTCGCATAAAAAAAGAACCGTCGATAAAACCAATAAATGATTTCACGGCGGTTCGCGCTCTGCCTGTAAGCAGAGCGAAAAACGCGCCGCTTTAAGGAAGGAATCAAATTCTTTTCCGACAGACAAAGTTTATATATAGACGTATGTCGGGTAAACGAGTGATTCGTTCGTTTGAAAACATTCGGCGATATAATTAAATAAATAATTATTAAAGCGTTTCCCGATACTTGCCGAAAATAATCTGTGTTAAGCTATTTGCATTAAGCGTTTCTTCGGCTTACGTCGTACTTATATTGTATCCCGTTTTACGCGTTATATACCCGAAAAAATAAAAAAACGCAAAAATTTTTCGGCTTTAATTTTCAACCGTCTTTTTGCGTTTTATATGTTCGTTTTATCTGTCACCGTGCAGCGACAGATAATCAGCCCGGATTAAAACCCTATTTCGTTTTTGCATTCGATAAACGCGTTTACGCAAGCGTCGATATCCGCTTTGGTGTGCGCGGCAGACATCTGCGTTCTTATACGCGCCTTTTCTTTAGGCACCACGGGGTAAAAGAAACCAGTGACGTAAATACCCTTATCGAGCATTCTTGCCGCCACCTTTTGCGAAAGCACGGCGTCGTACAGCATTACGGGAATAATCGCGTGGTCTTTGCCGGCAAGGTTGAAACCCGCTTTTTCCATGCGACTTCTGAAATACGCGGCGTTTTCTTCAACCTTATTGCGCCGCGAATAGTCGTGCGTGATGATTTCAAGAACTTTAAGCGTGGTCGCGCAGATCATAGGCGCAAGCGTGTTTGAAAACAGATAGGGTCTGCTCCTTTGGCGAAGAAGGTCGATAATTTCTTGTCTGCCGCTCGTAAAGCCGCCGCTCGCCCCGCCGAGTGCCTTGCCGAAAGTTCCCGTAATAATATCCACTCTGCCCGAAACGCCGCAATATTCAGCCGTTCCCCTGCCCGTTTTACCCACAAAACCGGTAGCGTGGCTGTCGTCGACAACAACAAGCGCGCCGTATTTTTCGGCAAGATCGCAAATGCCTTTAAGGTCGGCGATTATTCCGTCCATAGAAAACACGCCGTCGGTTACGATTACTTTGTGTTTCGCTCCGTTTTCGTCGGCTTCTTTGAGTTTACTCTCCAAGTCTGCCATATCGTTGTTTTTATAACGGAACTTCATGGCTTTGGCAAGGCGCACGCCGTCGATTATACTCGCGTGGTTAAGTTCGTCGGAAATAATCGCGTCTTCTTTGGTCGTAATTGTTTCGAAAAGCCCGCCGTTCGCGTCAAAACAACTGCTGTACAAAATGGTGTCGTCCGTTCCCAAAAAGTCCGACATAGCCTTTTCAAGGTCTTTATGCACCGTCTGCGTGCCGCAAATAAAACGCACGCTCGACATTCCGTACCCGTATTTATCAAGGCTCTTTTTCGCTTCTTCTATAAGTTCCGGGTCGTCTGCCAAGCCGAGATAGTTGTTTGCGCAGAAATTAAGCACGCCTTTAGATACGGTAGTATCTATTTTATTGCGCTGCGGAGTGGTTATAATTCTTTCGTCTTTCCACAGTCCGCTGCTTTTTATGTCTTCGAGTATGCCGTTAAAATAGTTTTTATCAATCATAATCAAACCCCTTTTGGTCGGTAAATTTCAATCACTTCGTCCAGTCGAGAATAACCTTGCCCGACTTGCCGCTGTGCATCATTTCAAAGCCTTTTTCAAAATCGCGATAGTTGATTTCGGCGGTTATTATGCCCGAAATATCCAACCCCGATTTAAGCATTGCCGTCATTTTGTGCCATGTTTCAAATACTTCTCTGCCGTAAATGCCCTGAATGGTGAGCATATTGAAAATAACTTTGTTCCAATCGATTTTCACGTCGGGGCTCTGAACGCCGAGCAGAGCGATTTTTCCGCCCATAATCATATTATCGACCATTTCGTTGAGCGCAACGCCGCTGCCGCTCATTTCAAGCCCGATATCGAACCCTTCGGTCATTCCTATATCTTTCTGCACGTCTTTAAGGCGTTTGTTCGCGGTATTGACCGTAATAACCGTCGGGCAAACTTTTTTCGCAAGTTCAAGCCGATAATCGTTAACGTCGGTTAAAACAACGTTTTTTGCTCCGACATGGCGGCATATTGCGGCAGCCATAATGCCTATCGGCCCGGCACCCGTAATAAGCACGTCTTCGCCGACCATTCCGAATTTCAGCGCGGTGTGCGTGGCGTTTCCGAACGGATCGAAAATAGCGTACATTTTTTCGGGTATTCCGGGGTCGGTAAGCCATAAATTCTGCAAAGGAATAGCCGCGTATTCGGCAAAAATTCCGTCGCGATTAACACCGATACCCTGCGTATTTGGGCAAAGATGACGTCTTCCGGCGCGGCAGTTACGGCATTTTCCGCATACCACATGCCCTTCGGCGCTTACTATATCGCCGACCTTGAAAGAATCGGTCGCGCCGCAAATTTCTACTATTTCGCCAACAAATTCGTGCCCGATCGTAAGCGGCGGTTTGATTGTATTCTTCGCCCAGTCGTTCCAGTCGAAAATATGTACGTCGGTTCCGCAAATCGCCGTATAGTGAATTTTTATAAGTGCTTCACCGTTTTTCAAAGTCGGCACGTCCTTTCTTACAAGTTCAAGCCCGCGCGTTGCCGACGGCTTTATTATAGCGTCCATTTTCATATCTGCAGATATCTCCTTAAGCGCATTATTTCAAGCAGCATAACCTAAAAATCCGGCATTCGCGACCGCATAAATCGGTTAAACGACGACGTAAAAAGTTTGCACGCCGACCGCCGCAAAAACACATTTTTAAGCCTGATACCATTCTACCATAAATCGCCGAGTATTTCAATAGTAAAATCAATATTTTCCGAATAAAAAATCAAAACGCGGTCAATCATTTTATTATGGCATATTTCAACTATCACGCAACGGCAAAAAAACTTATTTCGCAGGGCAAACTCGTCGATTATCTTGTAGAACCGAGCGCGGGCTTTCCCGTTCTGTTTTTATATTTCGACGATATAAAACACCCCGTAATGAAAATAAAAAGCGACAAAATACCCGCCTATATGTCGATTATCGCGCAATATGACAAAAACGACAAGAAGATATAATCTCCGCTTGCCGTTTTATATTGCCATAAAAATTATAAATTTCGCTATACCCGAGTTACGCTCTTAATCGCGCATAAAATCGAGAGTATCTTGTCTTTACGCAGATTGCAAAAATGACTAAATAATAGTCTTTTCGAACTCGACCGTTTTATTCTTCATGGATATTTTTTTAACTGTATAACCATACTCGGTCAGTTCTTTTTTGAAAGTTAAAAACGAATGATCTATATCAAAGCCCGTTACGGCGGCTATTTCGTCAAAAGTCATTATAAAAGACTGCCGTCCGTCGTTTTTAACATATTCCCATAATACGCTGTATTTACTCATTTTTCACCCCCGCAAATTGCTTATAAATAAACTCAATTTACAAAACTTTGCAAAAAACTTGTACATATGAAAACGACGCGACAAAAAATCGCGTCGTTCGTAATTATCGTTTTGTAATTAAAAATTACTTATTGGCAAGAAGTTCGGCAATGGAAACACCGCTGTTGCTGTCTTCTTTCCATTCTTTAAGTTCGCCGTCGTCGCCTTCGTTTCTGGGTCTGCGGGGCTTTCTCGAAGTCTTTTCTTCTTCGCCTTCTGCATTTTCGGAACGATCTCTTCTGGGAGCTTTACCCGCATTTTCGGGAGCGGGAGTCATAGCCTTGATAGAAAGAGTGATCTTTTCTTTTTCGTGATCGATAGCGATGATCTTAGCCTCTACTTCTTCGCCTACTTTAAGCGCGGAAGTGGGATTTTCAAGCCATTCGTGAGAGATCTGCGAAACGTGAACGAGACCGTCGATTCCTTTTTCGAGTTCGACAAACGCGCCGAACGGAACGATTCTTACGACTTTGCCCTTTACAACGTCGCCGACCATATATTTACCGGGAACGAGATCCCAGGGCTTGGGCTGAAGCTGTTTATATCCCAAAGAAACTTTCTTGGTTTCTTTGTCGCATTTAAGAACTTTGAATTCGTATTCTTTGCCGATTTCGAGAACGTCGGAAGGAGCGTTGCAGCCCGTCCAGGACAGATCGGAAATGTGAGCAAGACAGTCAATGCCGTTAACGTCTACGAACGCACCGAAAGCAGCAAATCTTACGACCGTGCCTTTGATGATATCGCCGACGGATACGGCGCTGAAGAATTCTTCTTCTTTTTCAGCTCTTTCAGCGTCTCTCTGAGCCTTTTCGGCTTCGAGAATAACTCTCTGAGAAGCAACGATCTGTTTTCTCTTGCCGTTTTCGATCTTTTCGGCTTTAAGTCTTAAAGTCTTGCCGACGTATTTATCGAGTTCTTTAACGAAACCGATACGAATCTGAGAAGACGGAACGAATACTTCAAAGCCTGCATAATGACCGATAAGACCGCCCTTGTTGAAACCGTCGATAACGACGTTGAAAATGCTGTTGCCGTCAGCGATTTCGGCAACGAGTTTTTCGTCTTCGATATCGCGTGCGATAGCCTTTTCGGAAAGTTGAACGGGATTAAGACCGGTGATTTTAACCTGAATTTCTTCGCCGACTTTCTTGGCGTATTCGGCTTTATCGTAACTTTCGCAATTTATTTCTTCTTTGGGAAGAAGGATTTCTTTCTTCGTGTTGCTGATATAAACAGCAAGACCTTCATCGGTAGCAGACGAAATAGTAGCAGTAATTTTCTGTCCTTTTCTGAACTTGGTTGCCTTATCGTCCATCTTGGCAACGGCTTCCTCCATCTCGTTCATAACCTTGGGTTCTGCTACGGTTTCGGTGGTAGCTTCGTTTGCTTCGTTAACGATTACTTCGGCTGCAGTGTTCTTTTCTTCCATACTAAAGAAAACCTCCATGGTTTGCTCCCTCGGCGTAGACGCTCCGGAAACAACCCCCAACTTATTAAATGATTTTATATTTTTGATATCGACCAGGTCCGCACTTTCAATCAAAAATACGGACGCACACTTTTCACGGCACACATCGTACAATTTACGCGTATTACTGCTCGACGTACTGCCAATGACAATCA
>CAKQXZ010000085.1 GCA_934292955.1 uncultured Clostridia bacterium | reverse complement strand
ATCGTAACGTCATAACAGAAAGTCACGTCCATATCGTTCCCGCCCGAACTGCATATAAATCTGAGCGTAATTTCGTTATCTTCGGGCTGTTCGGTTACGTCCCTTACGCCACTTGCGGTAAGCGCGACAGGCTCGTCGCCTTCTACCGCTCTGAGCGAATTTTCTGCATAATCCCAATCGCAGCAACTGTTAAAGTCACCGTTATATTCAAAACTCCGGCTGCCCGTAACGATAGATATCGGGCGTTTATTTATAAGCAGATTTCCGAATTTCGGCTCGCAAATTTCGTAATTTTTGCTTACGTCGTTGCCGTATTTATCGGTTAAAGCGGTAATTTCCGCCTTGTTTTCGCCTATGTAATTACCCGCATACTTCGGGCGATCGTCGGTCGAATAATCTACTATCGCGCGGTGGTCTTTTACAAGTCCGTCGTCTACGCCTTCTTTCTTGTCGTCATGCTCGTATCCGAACGTTATAACATGCTTTCTTATTACTTCAAACGTCTTGCCGTCGTAAATCTTTTCAAGATCGAAAGTCTGCAGATATATCGGGCGCTGCTTAATGATTATATGACCCGATATAAGCGTTATATCGTAATTGGGTTTTCTGTTTTCGTCGCCGTTCGTCACGCAAAGTTCTTTAAGCGAAACAAAGTTATCATGCCCGCCCGCGTCTTCGAACGCCGTAAACGCGCTTTCGGGAATGGTGACGATATCGCCGTCCGCGGGTTCCAGCTCGGTCGCATAAAAATACGTCCACTTGGTCGCTTCGCCGTCGTAAAACTTTTCGTTGCTTTCCAAAACAACGGTCATCGGGCGTTTTTCAATATAAATATCTCCGCCTATAAGCCCGATATCGAAGTTTTCGGTAACGTTTTCGCCGTTTAACAGAACGGTGATTTCAACGTTGTTTTTCCTGGTTCCTTCGGTCACGAAAGTAATGCCTGTAAACACATAATCAAACTCATGATTATCTGCAAGTTCCGCGTTCAGTTCGCCGTAATCGGTGTTTACGTCGGCTACCGTTACGTTTTCGAACGTATGCGGTTTGCCGTCGTATATTGCAGAACCGCTTTCGGTAGTAACCGTTATCTTTCTCGACACGACGGAAAGCGCGCCTATGTTATAAATTATTTCGTAGTTTGCCGAAGAATCTTCGCCGTCGGCTTTTATTATTTTTAGCGTATAAACGTTTTCTACAGGCTTATCGGTAACAAAAGTAACCGTGGTATAATCAACCGCAACGCAACTCTCGCCGCCTGCAAGCGACGTTCCCTGTTCAAAAACGCCGTCGGTTGCAAAATACGGTTTTCCGCTGTAAATAAACTCTTTGGTCGGCGTGCGATATGTAACTATGCGCTTTGCGATAGTAAGTTTTCCGCAAACGAAATCGATCGAATAGTTTGCGGTGACGTTTTTGCCGTTTTGGTCGTAAATACAGGCGTTTACGGGCAGATTGTCATACTCGCCCGCGTTTATATATCCGAAATATTCCAGCTCGACCTTATGCCCGTCTACTATCGACGTGTCGTTTATTATATTGAAACGTTCGGCATAAACGGGATCGCCGTCGTACTGTTTGCCCGCGTCTTCGGTCTCTATTATAATCGGTCTTAAAGTGACTTCGAGTTCGCCGTCGATAAACGTAAAGTTATAATCGGACGTAAAATCATTGCCGTTTATATCGGTCACTTTAACCGCCGAAATCTTATTTTTAGTCTTACCTACGTCTGTTATAACCGACTGATTATCAAAGGTCGCGGTATAAAAATACCCGTCTATAAGTCGATTATCGCCCGTTATCTCGCTGTTTTCGCATTTAAGTTCCGCGCCGTCGTAAACCTTTATTTCGCTCCCCGCGGTTATGGTTATATCAAGCGGTTTTATCTCTATCGTTCCGAACGAAACCGAATAATCGTAAAACGCTGTAACGTCTTCGCCCGCTTTATTCGTAAACGCAACGGCGGAAAAATCCACTTCGTTTTTATATGTACCCGCATGCAGAAATTCGTTGTATGCGGTTTCGTCTATATTGCAAATATCGCCGTACGCAAGGTTTTCGGCGTCGAATTCACAAAAACTTGCGCCGTTGCCGTCAAAGACCTTTTCGCCGCCCGTCGTCGTTACCGTAGCCGCTTTCCTGCCGAAAACCCCACTTGTTTTTTCAAACGAAAAAGCATAACAATCGGTTACGTCAACGTCGCTCTTATCAACTATTTTTATGTTATCGGAATTGATCGAAAAATCCGCTTTCCAAAGGTTTTCAGCCGTTTTTTCTATATTTTCGGGATATGTAAACCCGATTGACGCCACCTTGTCGCCGTTTACGAGTTCAACCGAATATTCGGGCGTATCGCCGTAATACAAAATGTTTGCGCAATCTAAAACTATCTCGGTGTTTCTCGGCGCAATGGTAAAAGCTAATTCTTTGCCGTATTGTCTGCCTATCGTTCTTTTAGAAACCGTGCGCAAAAAGTAATCGCCTGCGCGCACGGGTTCTTCGCTCGTCCAGGTATCGGAGTTTGCCGCCCTGTATTCGAAGTCGGGTTCGGAAAACAAAGACTTAGCCGCCACCGAAATTTTTTCGCCGTATTTAACTACGGGCGTTGTTAGCGACGCGTCGGCGATAATCATTCCGTTGCAGGTCAAAAAAGCGGTCAATAGCACCGTTATCGCCGTTAAAGACACCAGAATCGGCACCCGCCTTTTAACCACGGAAAGCCATACTTTATGCAGTTTAAGCATTCGCTTTTTATAAGCGTCGTATAACATTTTTCATCTCCCAAAACTCTTGTAAATCGGTCGGCAACATTGCAAACGACAAACGGCAACAACCGAAATTATCGGTTTTATTATCGCTTAATCGGGAACCACCGTAACTATCCCCATTTTTGCAATCGGTTGCAATATAGAGTAATATTTTGTCACGTCGTTTCCGTCTTTATCGTAAACGGTAAGAATGACCTTGCAATAGAACTTGTTCCGCTCTTCGGTCTGCGTAAGTTCGAACTGAACCGACTTGATATAATCGGTTTCTTCGCGCTTATGGAAGAGCGCAGAGTTAAACATTTTATCAAAAGATATTTCGCCTTTATAGAACGCGCTGTCAAACGTTTTAGAAACGGTCTCCGTTCCCGCAGTCGTATCAAGGATAATCCACCCCGTTTTCGCAACGGTCTGATCGTCGTTGTTATCTGCAGGCGAAGCGACGGTAAATTCGACCGTAACCCAGCCGATATTATCGAAATACACTTCCGTCCAGGCATGCCCGTTCTGCGTGGTGACGGGCGTTCTTTTGCCCGACGCGGTCTTAACAAAGAAGCCGTCGCAACGTCTTGCGGGAATGCCGAGCAAACGAAGCAATATAGTGCCTGCGCCCGCAAAATCGCCGCAAATGCCGCGTTTATCCCCTTCCGTAAGGAAGTAGACAATCTTGTTTTTGCCGTCGGGCGCGGTCTTTCTGTTAAGGTCGTACTTAAACTCAGAACTGAACATTTTGCGCAACTTCTGAATTGCCGCAACTTTCTGTTCGGTAGTCGGCACGCCGTTAAAATCAAGTCCCAAAGACTTTATAAGCGACTGCAACGCCATACGCGTTTCGTCGTCGACGTACAGATAGTTATTGTAAACAAACTCGCGGTAAGCCGCTTCTTCCGCCGCATACTGTTTCGGAATGCTTATAAGCGAGAAGTTCGACCAGTTGTACAATCTGTCGAAATTGACGTATTTAGCCTTATACCCGCCAGCCGCGTCGAGATATCCGTTAAAATATGACGGAGCAAGTCTGTTGGTGCTTGTATTCCCTTCGGCGTATTCTATAAGCACTTCGCTTTCCTTGCGGTTTGCGGCAAGAAGAGTAAGCGTTGTATAAAGCCACGGGTCGACCGAATAACTACCCGTATATTCGGGAGCTTTCTGCCACGCGTTGTTGATAAAATCGCCCCTTGTCTTGCCGAGAAGGTACATATCACCCGAAGCGTTGCTCGTAGCGTAAAGCAAGGTTTTCGTTTCGATATCGCCCGGGTTTTCGGGGTCTTCGAAATCGCCGTCACCCGAACCGCCGTCGGGGTCTTTGAAATCTATATCGCCTATAGATTCGCCGGGCGCGTCGGGTTTGCCGATTTCGTTATCTTCGTCGGCGGGATCGGTCGGCGGGGTTACGTCTTCGCCCGTGCCGAAATCCACTCTCACCCAGCCGATTTTATCAAAGTAAACTTCCGTCCAGCTCGTCTCGTCGAATATAGTTACGGCGGTACGCGTTCCCGCCGCCGCGCTTACGGCATAGCCCGAACAGAACCGCGCGGGAATACCCGCCGTTTGCAGTAACAACGCGGCTGCCGAAGCAAAATGGAAGCCCGTACCCTGCTTATCTTTGCCGGTAAGAAAATACACTATCGGGTCTGTATCGTCGGGATATTTTTCGAACGCGGCATTAAACAGATAGTTGGTCTGCAAGTATTTTTTAATGATTTCTATAGCGTTCTGTATCTGATAATTATCGGGTTTAGCGTTATATTTAACAAGCCCGATATCGGCAAATACCGAAGATATAGCGTTTTTCACGCTTTCCGAAACGCCGAGATAATTGTTGTATACGAAATCAGAATAATCTTTTTCGTCCGTAATCGCGTCTGCGGTGGTAATACCGAGCGACAAAACCGCCCCGTCAGCCTGAACGTCGGCATAATAATATTCGACCGAGCAGCCTTTTTTTGTTTTTACCGCGCCCGCGTTCTGATAAAGCAGGAACATTTCGGGAAGACTTACGTTTTCGATATATTCAACCGAGAGTTTTCCTTTACTATAGCCGCCGTTTATAAGCGCAAGCGAAACAAATCCGTTAGGTCTTATTTCCGAAGCGTATTTTGCGGTCTTCTGCCATTTTCCGTCGTACTTGCCGTATTCGGCGCCCCAAAGGAAAATATCGCCGCCGATGTCGGTCGTAACGTACATAATGGGGCTTGGCGAGCCGCCGCCACCGCCGCCGCCTGCTCCGCCGCCCGAATTTCCTTCGCCCGGAACGTCGAGCGAGTCGCCGAATTCAATATCCATCGCGCCGTCGCCTATATCTCCACCCGATCCTGAACCGCTGCCTGAACCGCTACCGGATCCACCTGAACCCGAACCGCCGCCGGAGCCACCGGAACCCGAGCCGCCACCGCCGCCTATTCCGCCGAAATCGCCGTCGGGGTTTTCACCGCCCGTACCGTCCGAACCGCTGCCCGATTCGGAACCTATTTTATCAAGCACTTTATCAAGCCATTCGGATATTTTATCGAAGTCTTCGTCCGATAAATCCGCAGACGTTCCCGGTAAATCCGAAATATCGGGGAATTCGGGCAAATCGGAATCTCCCGAAAAATCGGGCATATCGGATATATCCGAAAGGTCGGATAAATCGGGCTTTAACAAATCGGAAATCTTACCTGAACCGTCCGAACCCGAACCACCGCCGCCGGAACCGCCACCCGATCCGGAGCCGTAATCGCCCATATCGCCCGTTTTATCGGCATGGTTTCCCAGTCCGTTGCCGTCGCCGACGGTGAACTCGACCTGAACCCAGCCCACGTTATCGAAATAGACTTCAGCCCAGGCATGCGCTTCCATATTATTGACAAGCACGGTTTCGTTTGCCTTGTTAACGCTCGGAGCATACCCCGTAACGTAGCGCGCGGGAATTCCGAGCATTCTTAAAAGAACAACGCCCGAACTTGCGAACTGCTGACAAATGCCTTCTTTACTTTTAGTCAGAAAATACACTACCTGATCTTCGTTTTCGGGGTAACTTTCGGCTTCTGAATTGTATGTGTAATTGCTTAAAAGTTTTTTAATCGCTTCTATCGCCGCCGCCTTGGATAAACACTTCGAAACGGTAAGAAAATCTTTTATAACCGTGCCGTTAAGCGCGTTTGCGGTAGAATCAGGAACATAAAGATAATTATCGTAAACAAACTTGCGGTATTCTTCTTCGAAATCGGCATACTCGCGCGAAACGAAAACGTCTTTATAACTTTCGGCGTACTTGTATAAATCTTCGTAATAGTATATCGAGTACGAATATCCGTTTTCTTCGCCGTTTTCGCCTACCCTATATCTTATGGGGTATGCGGGAACGAACTTCCCGAGCGGAACGCTACCGTACTTACCGAAACGCACGTTCGCGCCGATCGCCTTACCGCCGCTTGCGTTAGCCTTAGCAGCTTCCATCAGCATATACGGAAGAAGAAGAGATTTATTCGCCCCCGCATGATAGGGCGCGACGTCCCAGCCCTTTCCGTTATAGTCGCCGTAATTGCAGTCCTGCAGATAAAGAGTTCCCGTCACGTCGGAAACAATCTCGAACATGATTCGCTCGCTCGGCGTTTCGAATCTGTTGGTAAGATTGGCATCTTTTCCGGTAGGCAAAGTAACGTCGTATCCGCCTTCGACGATAAGCGTGCCGAATTCGTATCTGATATCGTAATTGCCCGTTTTATCGTTACCTTTGGCGTCGGTAAAAACTATAACCGCCGTGTTATCCGCCTGCCCGCGGACTATGCTGCCCGTTACTTTAACTTTATAACTATGCCCGTCGAGCGGTTTGCCCGAAACCATGTAATCGGGGCAAGTGAGCGGCGTTCCGTCGTACAGTTTGCTCGCTCCGCCCGTCGCCACGGTAATGGGAATGCCGATTATATTCAACGTACCGGGAAATTCGGTAATTTCAAAATTTTCCGATTCGTCCTTGCCCGCGGCGTTTTTCACTCTGATATACGAAAACGAGTTGGGAACCCCGCCTTCTTTAACGTCGGTGATAGTTCCGTTTACCAAACAATCAACGGTATAACCGTCGGGGCGTTCGCCCGTTACATACCAGTAAGAATTGGTCAGTTCCGTGCCGTCGTAAACCTTTTCCGCGTCGCCCGAATATACGGACAACGGGCATTTTTTAATGCTTATAATGCCGAATTCCAGTTGCAGATCGTATTTTGCCGAAACGTCGTTGCCCTTGGAATCTCTTATTCTCGCGATAAAATAGTTCCTGTATTCGCCGCAATCTCTGTAAGTCTTGTCTTCAAACGCTATATCGAGCCTATCTCCCGCAAAAAGGTCGCCCGCGGGGTTCATATATTTGCCGTAGTCCGAAACGCCAATCGTTTTGCCGTCGAAAGTCTTTTCATAGTCGTAACTTTTAAGGCTGAACAAACGCCCTTTTACTTCAAGCGTTCCGCGGCGGCATTCTATCTGATAGTTATCGGTAACGTCCGCGCCGTTTTCGTCGTAAACAGTGATTATAACGTCGCTTTCCGATCTGCCTATCTCGGTCTGCTCGCCCGAAAATTTGGCTGACACTTTATGCCCGTTTTTAAGCCTGCCGTCAAGCAGTTCGTAACTGTCGCAAACCAAAGGCGTTCCGTCGTATTCCTTGCTCACGTCGCACGCCTTAAAGACGAGAAGGTTTCTTCTCGTCTGAACGGCACCCGAGCCGATAAGTATCAGGTATATGGTAAGCAGTAAACATATTCCGATCAGCGCGCTGCCGAAAATATACAACGCTTTGCTCTTTTTACGCACTTTTTTTCATCTCCCGTTATCTTTGTGTTTGTCGTTTTACGATTTATGTGTGTATGGCTTTTATGTTGTTTAAGCCGCTTTTATATTTGCTAAGTCGCAATGCAAACGCAATAAACCGGCGTTTTAAGGTTTTCGGTCGCATTTATATTGTTAGTCGCTTTCAAGCCGCGCTTATTTTACAGCGGCACCGTTATGAAATGGTATCGAGCCTGTACAGATATTTTTTGCACGCGACCATTTTATCCGTGCCGAATACTTCGTCGAGATAATTGCACAAATCGCCGATTGTGTCTTTAACGTATATCGGGTTCTGCGACTCGAGCTTTCTCAATACTTTCTTCGCAAGTATATCGTCTATCGCTTCTATTTCGTCGCCGCCGCACGCTATCATGACCGGCACGTATTCTTTTATCTGTTTCATTATTCGGTTCCCGAACGTCACATGATATCTGTCTATCATGTATTCGTCAAGTTTGCCTATCCGTTTAAGACTGCGCTCGGTTATTGCGTACTCCGTCCGCGCGCTCTTGCAAAGTTCCTTAAAGTAATCGGACGATATCCGCCTTTGCGTCGTCTTCGGCGCGTCGAACGGCTTGCATTTATCGTCAAGGTTCATAACCATCGCGCGGTCGTAAACCTTATCCGATATTACAAACGTCGAGTCGTCGTTATTCGCCGTCCCTATAAACCACATATTTGCGGGCAAAGGTATTTTTCCGCCGACCAACCCTTTCGGGTCGTTTTCCCATACGTCGGTCACTATATCAAGGTTTTTATCGCTGTTTTCGGGAAGTTCCAGCATAGATAAAAACTCCGCAAAATAATACTCAACCCTTGCTATATTCATTTCGTCAAGCACGGTTATGAATATTTCTTTAGACC
>CAKQXZ010000084.1 GCA_934292955.1 uncultured Clostridia bacterium | reverse complement strand
AGCCGATACCGAGAACGTACCAAATTGATATATCAAACAAGATCCTGAGCATCGAAAAGCCGACCGCAAACGACATCGAGAGACACAACGCAATAAGCATGGTGCGTTTTTTAATAGTACCTGCCGAAATCGCTTCGACTTGTTTAACAAGCACGCCGATTGCGGGTTCTGCAAGAACAATAAGCAAACCGACCAATGCGCCGACGGGGATAAGCACCCAAGCGTATTTTGTTGCGGCAATACTTTTTCCGATATAGTACCCCGTACCCATATACGCCGCATTAACGCCTGTTAAAAATAACGCAAGCCCAATGTATGTATATAATAAACCGAGAGATATTCTTGTAAGTTGTACTTTCTTGATTTTGAAAGAAATAAAGTTGAACAGATAAAAAATTATTGCGATAGGCGCAAGAGCGATTGCGACTTCTTTAAGAAATTTAACAAGATTCTTTAAGAAGGTCATTATCGTTTCGCTTGCCGACGAAAGCGACGTATATTCGATCATTGTTTCAACTTCAGGCTTAAATATCAAGCACAAAAGCATCATCATAAATATGGGGCCGATCGAACAAATCGCAATCATTCCGAAACTATTTTCGTCTTTATTCTTACCGCCGACCATACCGGCGACCGACGCACCGAACGACAATATGAAAGGAACGGTTATCGCCCCGGTAGTAACGCCGCCCGAGTCAAAACAAAGGGGAATGTATTTCGGCGCAACAAAAAGTGCCAGAATAAAAACTATCGCGTATAAAATCAGTATAAGGAAAGTGAAATTCCACTTAAACAAAATACGCATCAGCGCAAGCATAAGGAATATTCCCACACCGAGCGCGATTGTAATAATGATAGTCCATTTTATGTTGCCGAGTTGTTCGCCTAAAACCGAGAGATCGGGTTCGGCAATAGTGATTACAAAACCGAGCGCAATCCCCGAGGCAAGAATGATAAAAACGTTTTTACGTTTAGTCAAAAACTCGCCGAAACGATCGCCGATAGGGGAAAGCGACATTTCTATACCTTTACTGTAAAGAGCCATACCGCCGATTAAAAGGACATTTCCGATTATGAAACACAGTATATCGTAACCGCCCATCTTATCAGGCAGAAAAAAGTTGATTATCAGTAATAAAATACTGATCGGCAACACCGCAGTGATTGCCCCGAACAATGCTGAATTCTTAAACTTCATATCACCCTGCGTTTGTTTTTATTTTTTCCTATTCTATTATATCGGAAAATATTATAAAAGTCAATAAAAATCGGCGAATTTAAGTTCAATAATAATTTATAAATCGGACACATTATAAAAAATAAAAGTCGCTTATAAACCGATTTTCGCTTGACTATTTTTTCGGTTTGATATAAAATACATTGGTCTTTCGGTGTTGCTCTTGTTTTTTTTCAAAATATTACTTACAACGCCGAAAAGGAGAGCGTTATGAAAACTGAAATTTTGATTATCGGCGCAGGTCCCGCAGGTATATTTACCGCGCTTGAAATGCTCAGATACGGTTCAAAAAAGAAAATAACCATAGTCGAAAAAGGCAAACCCGTAGAAAAACGTTTTTGCCCGAAAGTTAAAACCCAGAAATGCATGAACTGCAAACCCTGTAATATTACTACGGGTTTTTCGGGCGCGGGTGCGTTTTCGGACGGGAAACTGTCTCTTTCATACGAAGTCGGAGGCGATTTGCCTACGCTGATCGGCGAACTCAACGCGCAGGAGCTTATAGACTATACAGATAAAATCTACCTTGAATTCGGCGCAGACACGCATATCGAAGGAATAAACAACGACGACGAAGTTAAAGAAATAAGAAAGCGCGCCATTCAGGCGGGGCTTCGTCTTGTCGATTGTCCGATAAGGCACATGGGAACCGAAAAAGCACAAGGCATTTACCTTTCTATAGAAAACTATTTAAGAGATCACGGCGTAGAACTGATTTTTTCGGCTGAATGCAACAATCTTATTTTCAGCGATGATAACGCTACCTGTATAGGTGCGGAAATTTCGGACAGTAGCGGAAGTTACGAAATTTTTGCAGACGAAATCATTGTCGCAACGGGGCGCAGGGGGAGCGACTGGCTTGAAAAAATCTGCTTCGAGCATAATATCGCGCATGAACCCGGCACTGTCGACATCGGCGTAAGGGTAGAAGTCCGTAATGAAGTAATGGAAAAGGTCAACGCCTGCCTTTATGAATCGAAACTTATCGGATATCCGAAGCCTTTCAAAAACAAAGTTCGTACTTTCTGTCAGAACCCCGGCGGTTTTGTAAGTCAGGAAAATTATGACAATAACCTTGCTGTCGTAAACGGGCATTCATACAAAGAACTCAAATCCGAAAACACGAACCTTGCAATTCTTTGTTCCCATAACTTCACATATCCGTTCAATCAACCCATAGAATACGCGCAGAAAGTCGGCGAACTGACCAACATGCTCGGCGCAGGACATATTCTTGTTCAGCGTTTCGGAGATATTCTCGACGGGAAGAGAACCTGGCAGAAAGAATTGCTCCGTTCCAACGTTAAACCTACGCTTAAAGACGCCGTAGCAGGTGATATAACCGCCGCTATGCCGTATCGCTCGCTCACAAATATTCTTAATTTCATAATTGCTGTCGATAACGTCGTTCCCGGTTTTGCAGCGCCCGAAACACTTCTTTATTCGCCCGAACTCAAATTCTATTCTAACCGTGTGAAGATGGACGCAGACCTTAATACAAGCATTCAGCATCTTTATTGCCTTGGCGATTCGAGCGGCTGGACGCGCGGGCTTATGATGGCTTCTGTTATGGGCGTAAAAATGGGCAGAAAACTTCTGGATAAAGAAGGCATCGAACACGAATAAGGCGTATTTCGGCAAATCGGTCATCGTTTTGCGCAAATTTATCGGCTTATCGGCGACGTTTTAAGCGAATTGGTAAAATTTACTTGATTATTTTTTGCTTTAATGATATATTATTTCTAAATAAAGAATAGGGGCGAATGCGTTCTATGTTCAGTATGACCGGTTTCGGAAGAGCCGAATATAAAAACGGTTATGAAATATCTGTCGAAGTAAAAACGGTAAACAATCGTTTTTTAGATATTCTGCCAAAATATCCAAAATCATTCGTTGCTTTCGACGATATGATCCGTAAAACCGTTCAAAGCAAAATTACGCGCGGCAGAGTGGAATTGTTTTTTACCTTTTCCGATACGCGTGACTGCGAAAAAAACGTTAACGTCGATCTGCCGCTTGCAAAAGCGTACTACGACGCGTCTGTTAAAATCGCCGACTATCTCGGAATAGAAAATGATTTTACAGTAGGACAGATTATGAGAAGCCCCGAAGTTATCGATTTTTCAAACGACCGAGAAGACGATGAAGACGCTCTCGGCGAAGCGATAAAAAACGTTCTGACTCAAGCACTCGATAATCTGAACGCAATGCGTAAGACCGAAGGCGATAAGCTCAAAACAGATTTGCTTACGCACGTCGACGAAGTTGAAAGACTTGTAAATAAAATCGAACTTCGTGCGCCTGTGGTTGCCGAAAATTTCCGTAAACGCATAGACGAACGCGTAAGAAACATTCTTTCGGGAACACAGGTAGACGAATCGCGCCTTTTACAGGAAGTTGCTATTTTTGCTGACAAATCGTGTATCGACGAAGAACTTACGCGACTTAAATCTCATATTTCACAGTATCGCAAACTTATGGTTTTAGATACCCCCGGAAGAAAAGTTGATTTCCTTGTACAGGAATTCAATAGGGAAGCAAACACGATATGTTCGAAAGCGAACGATATCGAAGTCACAAACGACGCTCTTCTCTTGAAAGGCGAGATAGAAAAAATCCGCGAACAAATACAAAATATCGAATAAATTACTTCAGTTTTTAAGGAGGACATATAAATGCTTCACGAACCGCCTATTGACGAACTTGCAGAAAAGATGGGATCGAAATACGCGCTTTGCGTAGTCGCGTCCAAGCGCGCGCGTCAGTTAATCGATAACGCGCAGAACCAAGGACTTACCGACGTTCCCGGCGGCGAAAAACCGCTCACTATTGCCGCTAAAGAAATTTACGACAAGAAAATCATTCCCACAAAATTCTGATTGACGAAAAATGCTCTTTGGAGCATTTTTTACTATAAGCCGATTGTTTCAGGCTAACTGCAAGGCAACGGTAATTTTTGTTTCGACAATTATTTACGGAACCATTTAAGGAACGGACTGCTTATGATTGCTCAGGTTATCGTCGATATAGCTAATTCGGAACTCGATCGTATTTTTGACTACGATACGGGTGATTTTTGCGTTGAAGCGGGCAGTAGAGTCGTCGTTCCGTTCGGCAACAGAAAAATCGACGGAATAGTCATCGGGTTAAAAGAATTCAGCGATTTACCAAAAGAAAAAATTAAATCGATTATCGCCGTTTCGGATGATTTTCCCGCTATTACCGAAGAAGGCTTGCGACTTGTATCTTTTATTTCGGATCGTTATAAAGTAAGCAAAGCCTTGGCAATGCGGTTGTTTTTACCTTCCGAAATGCGTAAAGGAAAAGTCGCCGAAAAAACAGTAGAATTTATTTCTATAAAAGAAGAGCTTTCGAAAGACGACGTACTTGCACAACTAAGCAAATCAGCAAAAAGTCAACGTGCGGCGATAGAAAAACTTTATACCGAAAGACGTATACGCGCTGCGTTGTTAAGATCGGAATTCGGGAGCGGCGCAATTAAACAGCTGCTTGAAAAAAATCTTATCTCGAGTGAAAACGTAACGGTCTGCAGAATTCCTTATTCGGAAATGCTGTCGTCGGATAAATCGGTGCAACTTATTCCCGCTCAGACTGCCGCAGTAAAGTCGGTTTGCGAAACAGATAAACGCGTAACGCTTATTCACGGAGTTACCGGCAGCGGAAAAACCGAAGTTTATCTGGATCTTATAAAACGCGCGATAGAAAGCGGTAAAACGGCAATAATGCTTGTGCCTGAAATTTCGCTTACGCCGCAGATGCTGAAACAACTTCGCGGACGGTTCAATGAACTTTGCGCCATACTGCACAGCGGGCTATCCGCAGGCGAAAGATTTGACGAATGGCGCAGACTGCGCACCGGCGAAGCTAAAATCGCCATAGGCGCAAGAAGCGCGATATTCGCTCCGCTTAGCAACTTAGGCGTTATAATTATCGATGAAGAGCATGACGGCAGTTATGACAGCGAAAGCTCGCCGAGATACTCGACTTTCGATATTGCGAATTTCAGAGCCGAATATAACGACTGTAAACTTGTTCTCGGCAGCGCAACCCCGTCGGTAGACAGTTACCTGAAAGCGCAGGAAGGCATTTTCAACCTTGTAAAAATGCCCGAACGTATAAATAAAAGACCGCTTCCCGAAGTAATCGTCGCAGATATGCGGCAGGAAGTCAGGCGAGGAAATAATACATTCTTTTCGTCCTATCTTAAAGACGAGCTGGAAAAAACGTTAAAAAACGGAAATCAGGCTATAATCTTTCTTAACAGGCGCGGTTATTCACAACAGGTTATTTGTCGCGAATGCGGTTATGTGGCGACATGTACAACCTGCGACGTTTCTCTTAACTATCACCGCGACGGAAATATGCTTAAATGTCATTATTGCGGCACAAATTACAAAATGCTGACCGCTTGCCCCGAATGCGGCTCGCATAACTTGTCTTTTATAGGTACGGGCACACAAAAAATCGTCGGCGAGTTAAAACAACTTTTTCCGTCCGCTTCGATTATCAGAATGGATAACGACACCACGTCAAATAAAGAAGGGCATTATAAAATACTTTCGGCATTCGCTTCTCACGAAGCGGATATTCTCGTCGGAACGCAAATGATAGCCAAAGGTCACGACTTTCCGCATGTAACGCTTGTAGGCATACTCGACGCGGATATGAGCCTGCATTTCAGCGATTATCGCAGCGGAGAAAGAACATTTCAGTTATTGACTCAGGTTGCGGGCAGAAGCGGGCGCGCTTTGGATAAAGGAACAGTTGTTCTGCAGACTTATTCACCGAATAATCCTGTACTTCGACTTGCAATGAATTACGATTATGAAGGCTTTTTTAAGCGCGAAATCGCAATAAGAAAAGCAACGAGTTTTCCGCCGTTTGCGCGCATTATACGAGTTCTTATAGAAGCAACCGAAGAAAACGACGCGATAGAAACGCTTAAAAGCGTTTTCTTCGAGCTGAAAGGCATTTACGATAAAAATAAAGCGGCGTTTTCATTTTTCAACAAGATGAAATCTCCGATCAAACGACTTAAAAACAAATACAGATATCAGGTTTTAATGCGGATTGTAGAAAACGACGACAAACTGCGTTCGGCAATATTCGAAGGCGCGCTTAAATATAAAAACGATAAAGCGCTCGTTACAGTCGAAGAAAATCCGTCAAACCTTAGTTAATACATATCAGAATCAGCGGTGAATTTATGGCAATAAGAAATATTATTCAGTTGGGCGATCCCACGCTCAGAAAAAAAAGCTTTGCGGTTGAATCCGTTACTCCAAAAATCATACAGTTGCTCGACGACATGAAAGACACCCTTGCCAAAGCGCAGGGCGCAGGGCTTGCGGCGGTGCAGGTAGGGATTTTGCGTCGTGTTTTTATCGTCGACGTGGAAGAAGGGTATTTTGAATTTATCAATCCCGAAATCATTTCGACAAAGGGCGAACAGTACGGTCCCGAAGGTTGCTTATCTGTAAAAGGAAAGTGGGGCGACGTAAAACGCCCGGAGCATGTCGTTATACGCGCGACCGACAGAAACGGCAAACAATTCAAAATTAAAGCGGACGGATTTTTTGCGCGCGCAATTTCCCATGAATACGATCATCTCGACGGAATCGTGTACGTAGATAAAGCAGATAATTTAAGGAGTGAAATATAATTGAAAGTTGTTTTTTTAGGCACTCCGGATTTTTCGGTCGGAACGCTCGAAGCAATTTATAAAAGCAAGCACGAATTACTTGCCGTCGTAACTCAACCCGACAAGCCGTCGGGGCGCGGGGAAAAAATGACTTTTTCTCCCGTAAAGCAATTTGCACTCGAACACGGCATAAAAGTTCTTCAATACGATAAAATCAGAGCTCAGGGGATAGAAGATCTTAAAGCGCTGGCGCCCGATATTATGGTAACTTGCGCATACGGTCAGATACTGTCTCAGGAAATAATCGATATCGCGCCGCATGGCATAATCAACGTTCACGCATCGCTGTTACCGAAATACCGCGGAGCGGCACCCATACAGTGGGCGATACTCAACGGCGATAAAGAAACGGGCGTTACCATAATGCAGACGGAAGCGGGTATCGATTGCGGCGATATTATAGCCGTTAAGAAAACCCCCATCGGCGAAGATGAAACGGCGGGCGAGTTATTTGAAAGATTATCCTTAATCGGAGCAGACTTACTTGTTGAAACTCTTGATAAAATCGAAGCGGGCACAGCAACATATACAAAGCAGAATCATGAACTTGCGTCACACGTAAAAATGCTTAAAAAATCAGACGGAATGCTCGATTTTAAGAAAAACTGCGAAACGCTTGTTAACTTTGTGCGCGGCATGAACCCGTGGCCTTGCGCATATACGGCTCTTAAGGGAAAGACCTTAAAAGTATATAAAGCGGTTAAAGCCGATAACGTAAATACAGACGAAAAAAAATGCGGAGAGATACTTTTTGCCGACAGTAAAAACGGATTTGTCGTTGCCTGCGGAGACGGCGCATTAAGGCTTGTTTCCGTTCAAATTGAAGGAAAACGCAGAATGAACGACACCGAATTTGTTATAGGTCAGCGCATCGACCTTTCTGAAAGAATCATATTGGGTGACGGGGTATGCTGAATACTTTTTACGACTCGTACAGAATTCTGATGAAAGTTTACGGGCAGAAGGCTTTTATAAAACAGGCAGTTAACTCCGAAATAATCGAACCGATAAACCGTTCTGCCGTAATAAAAATATGTTACGGCGTTGTCGAAAACGATATCTACCTTGAATACGTTCTCGGCAAACTTTGCGATAAGAGACCTAAGTCGGCAGTAAGAATAATTCTTAAGATTGCGATTTACAATATACGCTTTCTTAATAAATCTCCGTACGCCGTTACCGATTCTTCGGTTGAATTATTAAAAAAATTGGGCAAGGGGGCAAACGCAGGCTTTGCAAATGCCGTATTGCGCAAATATATTTCTCTTGCAAATGATATTAAATTGCCCGAAAATAAAACGGATAAATTGTCGATTAAATATTCTTACCCGCGTTTTGCAGTCGAACTTCTTGCAAATCATTACGGAGAAGAGACGGCTGAAAGGATAATGGAATACAATACGGCGCATAACTACGTTCGTTTTGCCGATAACGTCGACGGCGAAAAGTATCTGAAAAAACAAAACAAGCAATTCGAAAAAACGCCCTTTTTTAATCTTTTCGACATAAAAAATTTCAGAAGAAACGAAGACTACGATAAAGGTTTATATACATTTCAGTCGATTGGCTCGGTTGCAATATGCGATATTGTGCCTAAGGGTGATATTCTTATCGATTGCTGCGCAGCCCCCGGCGGGAAAAGCGTGCTATGTTCGAATAAATTCAATAAAGTATTCTCCTGCGATCTGCATGAACACAGAGCAAACCTTATAGAAGGTTACTGCAACCGCATGGGAGTTAAAAACGTAACTGTAAAAATTGCGGACTCTATGGTTTTTAATAAAGAATTCAACGACACAGCCGACAGTGTTTTATGCGATTGCCCGTGCAGCGGATTCGGCGTTGTAAACGAAAATCCGGATATTAAACTTAATCGCGATTATTCGGATATTTGTTCGCTTCACGAAACACAAGTTGCAATTTTGGAAAACTGTTCCAAATACGTTAAGTCGGGCGGGTACCTAATTTATTCAACCTGCAGTGTTTTCAATGAAGAAAACGATCTGACTGTAAAGGCGTTTGCACCTGAAAAGCACGGCTTTGACGTTTGCGAGATTGAAAGCCCGCTACAGGGAATAAAAACTCAGTACGGAATTCAATTTTTGCCGCATATCAGCGGCGGTGCGGGCTTTTATGTCTGCAAAATGCTGAAACACTAAAACCGACAACGATTCTATAAAACGGCTTATATATGGC
>CAKQXZ010000083.1 GCA_934292955.1 uncultured Clostridia bacterium | reverse complement strand
TTTGAGTGTTGTCGTATTCGGTAACGTTGTTTTTCTCGTATTCGTCGGTGGTTGCTTTGTCCATCCACGATTCTATTATCGTTCCGCCTATCGCGTTGCAGATAAGCCCTACGGGGCAACCAAGTTTTTTCTGCAAATCTCTGCCGAAAATCTATCCCACATCCGAAAATTCTTTTATCGAAGAAGCGTTTGCGCCGTTCCATACGGGCGCGGTCTTAAATTCTTTGGTCGGCTCGTCCTGAAAATTTCCGTCGAGATAAACCATTCTTATACGTTCGTTAACGCAGGTTTCGGCATTGGAGTAAAGCCCCGAAAGCACAGTTCCGCTCGAAACGGTTTTCCATTCCATATTGCTTTGCCCGCTGAGCAGATACACTTCGCCGACGTAAACGTCCGTAAAGTCAATTCTTCCCGTATCGCATATAAGGCTCATTTCGTAAGGTCCGCCCGCGGTCATCGTCGGAAAGTAAATTTCCCAATTGCTGCCGCTTACCGTGCCGAAATAGGTTTTTCCGCGGAATTCCGCCGCAATGTGAGTGTTGCCGTTGCCGTTAAACGTTCCCCAGACTCTGTTTACGGCGTCGCGCTGCAAACACATTCCGCTTCCGAACATACCGAAAGGAATTAAAACGTCCTTGCCGTCGGCGGTAACGCCCGCCGCGTCGAAAGTTTCTTTCAGGCTCACTTTATCCAGATTGTCGGTCGAAAATTCGGTAACCGAGTCCGATTTTTCATACCCGTCGAGAAGTTCGGCGTATTTATCGTCGGGCGGCGGCGTAATGTCCGAAGAGTCTGACGGAGAAGAATTTCCGCCGTGCGTACACGAAGAAAAAATCACCGTAAAAGCAAGCAGAAACGCCAGAATGCCTATTGTTTTTTTCATTGTTATCTCCTGCAAAATTCGTATTTATTGCCGTACTTTATCAAAAACAAACGCTTAGTGCGCCATACGGCATAATCCTATTATTATCATTATTATACAACGCAACCGCACATGTGTCTTGTGTTATTTTATAAAAAAACTGCTCATTTATAAAGCGGGCAGTTTTTAAGCGGTGTCATCTTATGCGAAAATTCAGCGTTTTCGGTGAAACCGACATATTATCCGATATTGAAATTATCAGTTTTTTACAATGTCCATGCGATATTTATGCGGGGTCACTCCGAATTTCTTTTTGAACTGTTTTATAAAGTACGAAAAAGAATCGTAACCCACGGCAGAGCATATTTCAAGCGCGGTCTGCGAAGTATTTGCCAGAAGTTCCGCCGCGTGGTCAAGCCGTAAATTTATAAGATAGTCCGAAAGGGTAACGCCCAGGTACTTGCGGAACGCGTTCGAAACGGTCGCGTGCGAGTAGTACGTTTCGGGAATGATATCCGTTACGGGCTTGGTAAAATATTCGGGCGAGTTAAGCAGTTGAAGTATATCAAGAAACCATTTCGGGTAAGCGGGTGTGTTCGTCAGCATTTTCGTGCGGTAAACGCCGAACACGAAATACAGCAGCGACAAATTGATTTTTCTTAGTTCGTCATTGTTTATTGCGCTGTCTGTTCCCGCTATTACCGATAGAGAGTCAAGTTTGTCGGTTTGCCGAATAAGGGTCTGAAAGGCGTTGGTGGACATGTGAAATGTGAGAATATCGTCGGTGCAAAGCCTGTCGTAAAGATCGTCGGAAAAAGCAGAGCAGACTGCACGCACTTCTTTATCTGTATAATATATATCGCGGTGTAAATGCGGGGTGGTCTTGAATACGATAGCATGGACATGCGACGGACCTAACAAAAACACGTCGCCGGGTTTTGCATCATACTCCGTGTTGTTCACGAAGTTCTCTGTTTCGCCCTTTTCGAAAATAACGAGTTCCCATGCGGTGTGCGAGTGCGGGCGGTTGGGCGTTGTGTATTTTCGGCTTAACAGGTTTTTGTTAAGCGACATTTTTTCAAGTTTGGTCATATGCGCACCCCCTGATCGGAATTAAATCTTTATAAAAGCCTTTCCGATTTTATT
Source organism: uncultured Clostridia bacterium (assembly GCA_934292955.1). The sequence goes on along the minus strand of CAKQXZ010000083.1, from coordinate 7,290 downwards.
ATATCTTTTTTGAAAACAATTTCAAGCGTTTATAAATAAAACCGCAAAAAAAATCGCGTAATTTGGCAACGTGTCGATAAAAATTATATAAAAACGCACTTTTTGTTTATAATAAGACAAGACGGCGGCTTTTTTCGGGTGTATAATCGAAGTAGCTTCAGATGAATTGGGGGTAACTCCCAAGATCTTAAAGGAGGAAAAAATGAAGAAAACAAGCAAACTGGGAATTGTTGCGGCAACTCTTGCCATGGCGTTATCCTGCACGACGGCTTTAGGCGTTTTCGCCGAAGGTACTGTTGTCGATGCTCCGAAAGGCTTTGCAGAGCCCGTAGCAATCGACATTTCGGCTACCAACGAAGCGCTTAATCATTGGCAATATTACATGTACAATACTCTCGACGAAGACGGTAATCCGCGCGGTTGGGCGTATGAAGATCCTAACGTTCACTTCAAAGTTACCGAAAACGGCAAAACAGGTCAGGCTATGTGGATTGACAGAGATGCCGCCGCGGGTGAATTTCAGGCGTATTCTCACTATTTCGACGTTCTTCCCAATCAGGACTACGTTGTTACCGCCTGGGTAAAGAGCGTTTGCGAAACAAGTTCCGATAACAGCGTAAGTTTCTTAATCGAACAACGCGCCGACGACGGTACGGATTTATCGGGAAACGCAAAATTCGATTCGCTTGCAACCGTTACCGGCAGAGTAGACGATTGGACTAAAACGCAGTTCTCCTTCAAAACCGTCGCTACTTGTACGAAACTTAGCCTTAAAATTAAGGTTTTAGGCGTAGGCGATTTCTATATCGACGATATCACCGTTCAGACTTCTACCGCAAGCACCAACTCCGATTTATATAAAATAGCGGGCGTTGGTAATGACGGCAAAAGCGAAGATCCTGCCGAAATGCCTGTTCTGAGTGCGGCTAACATTTCTTCCGACAGTTCCGACGGCGACGGTAAGTCTTTGAAACTCGGTGACCACGACGTTTATAAAACCGTTTTCGGCGTTCTTCCCCATAACGGAAATTATACGCTTTCTTTCAAATATAAGAATACGGGCGCGGGTACGGCTGACAGGCTTAGTATTCGTATGGATAACGAAAATACTTCCGGTGCTTGCTATGCCGACGGCGTATTCAGCACTGCGGGCGCTGCCGACGAAGAATGGCAGACATATAAGTTTGATTTTGTATCCGGTCAGAGAGATATATGCTGGATGGGTATAACTGCCTACGGCGGATACCTTATCGACGAACTTTCAATCACCGGTACCGATGAAGACGGAAAGACCATGCAGTATATAGTAAACGGTTCTTTCTCCGGTGCATATGTAGAAGGTTACTCCTTGTTCCAAAACTTCAGCGTGGCTAAACAGACCGACGAGACCTATGTTTTCGCTTCTTCTTCCGTCACTAAAGATAGTGCTTCCGGTCAAAGGGGCTACATGAGATTTGATACTACCGCTCTTGAACAGGGAAAAACCTATACGTTAAGTTTTGATTACCGTTCGGGCGGCACCGGTGCAGTGTACATTGCATACGGTACTTATTGGCAGGATCAGCTTGCTCTCGGCAGTTGCGGTTTGTACACGTCGGCGGGGTGGAGTTCTCAGTCTTTCGAGTTTGTTGCAGGCGTAGAAGTTACCGATAGGGGTGACAACACAACCAAGCGTAACGCTAACACTATTGAACTCTACGGTGACGCAGATATCGGTTGGCCTACTTACTTCAGAAACTTCTCTATAAAAGATGCAGAAGGCAACGATTATGTTACCGCTAACAAAACGCTTGTTGCTCCCGATGTTAAACTCGGCGACAATATTTTCGAATGGGGTACTTTCGAAGGCGACCGCGAATATAAACAAACCGACTGGACGTTCGAAGGCAAAGCCGCAATCTACGGCCTTGTATATGACACAAGATTCGAATCCGGAGCTGACACCAAACCCAACTGGATGGTTTGTCTCGAAGGCGCAGAAGGCGCACCCGCTTCCGCTATAACCAAAGAATTCACCGTCGCAAAGAGAACTCTTGCTCTCGGTTACAAATATTACGGCGGCAAGCCCGAAAACCTTGTTGTTTCGGCACTCTTCGGCGAAAATCAGGAAGTATTCATGGATGAAAACGGCTTTATCGAACTTCCCGAAGGCGTTACGACCATTAAGCTTAAATTCACGTCCGAAAAATATTTCTCGTTCAAATATCTTAACGTCGGTCAGCACACGCATATCACTCCTGCCGAAGAAGATATCACCACGGTTGTAGCGACTTGCACCAACGCGGGCGGCAAATCTTTCTATTGTACCGATTGCGAAAAGACTATCTATCTTGAAAAGACAGATAAACTTCCGCACACCCTTAAACACGTTCACGAAGACGCTACCTGCAAAGACGGCGTAGATATGGACGTTTGCGAAGTCTGCCACGAAGAATTCAACAAACAAATTCTCGCAGGCGATCCCGCAAACCACGAATGGGAAGAAGTTATCATCAAACAGCCCACTTGCAAAGAAAACGGAATGAAACAGAACGTCTGCAAACACTGCAACGAAAAATCCAGTCCTTCCATTATCCCCGCAACGGGCGAACACAACTATGAAAACGGCGAATGCACGGTCTGCCACGAAAAGGACCCCAACTACAATCCCGACAGCAGTTCCGCCGGCACCGAAGACAGCGGTAAAGACAGCGGAAAAGACAGCAGTAAGACCGAAGAAAGCGGTTGCGGTTCGAGCATCAGCGGCGGATTTGCCGTTCTCGGTATTCTTGCGGCTGCGGCATACGCGACCATAAGACGTAAAAAAGATTAATGGTTTTTAATCGTCTTCCCTGAATAAGACGAGGAAAATGAGCGGGGTTGTTTTATAGGAAAGGATTCTCTATGGGGCAATCCCGTTTCTGAAAAATGCAAAGCGTATTCCGACGGATAATCGGCATAAAAAATGTCGGTTTTTCGTCGGAATAATAAATTAAACACACAAAAATACTGTGCGGGAGAAAATATTCAGATGAATTTTTACCTGAAAAAATTAAAACCGATAACAATCGTTCTGTGCGCCGTAGTTTCTGCCATCAGTTTGATTTTAAGCGTTAATTCGCTTAATACAAACAAGGTGTATGCGGCTACCGACGTTGTAATTACAAACGCCGGGTTCGAAAACTCTTCCAACGGCAAACCCGATAACTGGGTTACCATGAACACTACGGACGGAACGTCCAGAATAGATGTAAGATTTTCGGTTGTAAGCGGCGACGAAGCCTACAACGGAAAATCTCTTAAATGTATAAATAATTCCGAAGGCGATATAAGGGCGGTGCTTGACAGCGCGCGCTTTTCGATAGGGAAGAAAACCACCTACAAAGTTTCTTTCCGTTATAACTCGACTTCGGCGTCGGCAAGGACGGCTATATGTATGCGTCAGTTCAAGTCGAGCGGTTCGGACACAAATCAGAATTCATGGCTCTGGCTCGATCAGATCATAAGCGGAACAACCGACGGCTGGCGCTTAGTTACCATGATTTTCACTACCGAATCCGATACGGCTTACGCGGTTCTCCGCGCCGATATAGCGGTGACGGGCGAAGATCCCGTATATTTCGACGATTTTTCTGTTTCCGAAATAGGCGAAATTCAGTTTAACGGCGGAATGGAACAGTATGAAGACATGCCGACTCCGCTCGGCTGGATAATCAGCAACGAAAACGATTTTTCCTTCAGTACCGACGTTTATTACGACGGCAAGACTTCTGCGCATATTGTCAGAGACAGTCTTACTTCCGATTTCACAATGACGTCTTTCGCCAAGGTTCCCGTACGCGCTTCTGCGTATTACGATATCGGTTATCGCATTAAATCGCAGAATTCCGACGGCGTAAGGGCAACCGTAACCGTAACTTACTGCGACGCGTCCGGCAGTACGATCAGATCGCTCGTCAGCCCTTATTTCTATCTTAAGAGCGACGACGGTTTATCCGATTGGACGAACGTCTGGCTCAGATATATCGCTCCGTCAGGCACCACTCAGGCGGGCATCAGTCTTACTATAAGCAAAGGTGTTGTCGATTGTTATATCGACGGCGTATATTGTCGGGAATCTGGTGACGTTGCCTATATCGAAGACTTCGAAAGCATTTCCGAAAGCGGCATGCCCGACGGATTTGTCGGCGAAAAGGATATGTTTGCAAACGGTCGTCTTGTTCTTCGCGACGGCAAACAGGCATCGGTAAACATTGACAGTCTGCTTTACGGCATGGGGTATTCTATGACGGGTAACGTTATAGTAAGCGGTAACGCGAAACCCGCCGTCGAATTGGTATTTTTCGATTACAACGGCAATAAAGTCGATTCAAAAGAATTCGAAGCAAAGGGCAAAGACGGCGAATTCCTTATCGAATTCACTATGCCCAAAGCAACCACTTGTGATATAATTTACAAAAACAACGGCGGCGGCACGGTTTCGTTCGATAATATCAGAATCGAAAAGACTTACGACCCCGATGCGGCTGCATCCGGTTGGGAAGGCAAATGGGTGTGCTATCCTTACGCTAACCCCGCTTCGGGCGCACAGTACAGATACGCGCTTTACCGCAAAAAATTCACAATAACCGAAAAACCCGTATCCGCAACCATTCAGCTTACCGGCGACGACGTTATCACCACTTGGGTTAACGAAAACGAAATAGAAGACGACGGAAAAACTTCTTGGGCGACCATTCTTGTGGCGGACATTCTCGAACATATCAAGGTCGGCGAAAACATTCTCGTTTTCCGCGTTTACAATCAGACTTCTTACGGCGGAATACTTTTCGATCTCGAACTCGTATTCGAAAGCGGCAAGAAAATGAGAGTATATTCCGATAAAACGCTTATATCTTTCGACGGCGGAAGCAATCTGAACGAAGAAGCGTTGGGCAACTACAAGGCTCTTAATTACGACGATTCGTCCTGGAGCCAGACCAGTTTTGTCGTAGGAGCGCCGCCTTGCCAGCCTTGGGGTAAAATAGTCTACAGAAAGAGCAACGACGTTTTAACCGCCGTAACTTTATTGGATGTTGATATTCCCGCAAACGCAATCGCAAACGAAAAACTTAAATTCTCGTTAAGACTGAGAGCCGAAAACGAAACGGGCGACGCCGTTACTTTCAAACTGAACTTCAGAAACAAATACGTTGCCGACGAAGACGAAGTTATAGAAGCATGGCTTACTCCGACTTTGATTTCGGGCGAGCCGAGCGAAAACTGGAAGAAGGGCAGCGAGTATCTTTTAACATTTGAAGTCGCCGTTCCCGATTATCTCGACAGCGATAAATACATGCTGCAGTTCGATACCGACGAATTCGTAATCAGAAACGTCGATTACGACGGAAACATTATCCGCGGCTATTATTTCAATCTCGATGCGGGCGAAAGAACGCTCACCGAAAGCAAAATCGTTAAAGAAAACGGCAGAGTTTATCTTACGGTAAACGGCGAAAAGGTCGCGCCGATGATGTATCTGCGCGAACAGAAGACCGTTTTCAAAACCGAATATGCAAGCGGAATGTTCGACGCCGACGTCGACCTTATGTGTCTTCCGAACTGCCGTATTTACAATATGAACTCCAACGGCACCATGTGGGAAGGTTACGGCAAATATAACTTCGAACTCCTGGACGAAGTAGTTTACGAAACGCTGCAGGGCGCGCCGAGCGCAAAACTTATGCTTATGCTCGACGCAGATCCTCCGAAATGGTGGTTAAGAGAAAATCCCGATGCCTATGCTGTAGACAGCGCGGGTAAGCGTACCGGCGTTAGTTACGCTTCAGAAAAGTGGAGAGAAGATATCGGCGTTTTCTATACCGCATTACTGCAATATGTGCTTAAACAGCCTTACGCAAGTCACATCTTTGCCGTTAAAATCGGCGCGGGCGATACTTTCGAATGGCAGTATTCGGGTCAGTCGCTCGATACTTGCGCAGACTTCGGCACCGCTTCCGTTAACGGTTTCCGTAAATGGCTTACCGCAAAATACGGTACCGACGCGGCTTTAAGGGCTGCATGGAACAAGAATAACGTATCGCTTGCTTCCGCCGCCGTTCCTACCTATGCCGAAAGACGGGCAACCACATACGAAACTCTTCTCGACGGCAAAACGCAGCGAAACGTTATAGATTTCCATGAGTTTATGTCCGACGTTACGACCGACAGTATTCTTTACTTTGCCGAAATCGTAAAAAGAGAAACGAACGGTAAGTGGATCGTAGGAACGTATAACGGCTATTTAACTCCCGCGCTCACTTACGAATCGGCAGGGCTTGTAAACGCTTCTATCGACCGTATTCTCAAATCCGATGCGATAGACTTCCTGTGTTCGCCTATCTGTTACGACGAAAGACGTCTCGGCATGAGCGGCGCGTATATGATGATGGTAGACAGCATTATCGCGGCTGGCAAACTCCCGCTTATCGAATGCGACAGCCGTACCGTTTATCAGAGTTCGGCAACGACAGAACCCGCTCTTCTTAACGAATGGGGTAAAACCTACACCGTAAAAGACAGCATCGAAGCCTTAAAGCGCGACTTTACCAATATGATGATCAAAGGCGCGGGGCTGTGGTGGTACGACATGTACGGCGGTTGGTTTAATGATCCCGAAATCTATTCAATGTTCAAAACGGCGCATGCCGAATGGCAGAGATCGCTCGATAAAGAAGTCGTAAACGATTCTGAACTTGCGTTCATTATCGGCGACGATATCGTAACGACCGCGGCTTATTCGTTCGACGGAACCTACCATTATCTGTATCAGTCGCTTTATATGCAGAAAGAAAGCCTTGCTCACATCGGCGCGTCCTACGATATGTATTATCTTTCCGACGTTGTAGACGGGCTTGACAAAGAATACGACGTATATCTTATAGTTGCGTTCAACATAACGGCGGAACAGAGAGCGGGTATCGATAAATACATTAAAAAGAACGGCAAAACCGTTATCTGGGTCGGTGCCCCCGGCATTTACGGCGAAGACGGCTCTATGAGTGCGGACTATGTTTCTTCGCTTACGGGCATAAACCTTAAAATCGCGCCGACAAGTATTTACGGTATAAGCATGATAGAAACCGAAACCTTTACGAAAGGTCTCGGCGGCAAAGCGTACGGCAATCTCGGTTCCACTAAAGTCAAACCTATGCTTTATGTAAACGATCCCGACGCGTCCAAACTCGGCACCATTTACAACAGCTCGCTTACGGGGCTTGCCGTAAAAGCGGTAGAATCGAGCGATAACGGGTATTTCTTCTCTATTTATTC
>CAKQXZ010000082.1 GCA_934292955.1 uncultured Clostridia bacterium | reverse complement strand
CAGTAGTTAAGCTCAATCACGCCAAAAGTACTTGGTTGGACACAACCCGGGAGGATAGGTAGTTGCCGCTTCCATTAAAAGAGTTTGTTTTATACAGACTCTTTTTTCTTTGTCTATCAAAAAAAACACCGACGTAATCGGTGTTGGAGTATTTAGAATGGTTTTGAAATAAATGTAGCTAATAAATACTTGAGTTAGGTTTAATTATAAAAAAGTACCGTACATTTTGGAAGTCTGCAATGAGAGTAGTCGGTACTTTTTTTATTGAGAATAAGCGTTTTTTTATCGGCGCCAGTTTATATTGGGTGAGTAACCGGTGCAATATGTTTTTTGAAACTAATTTTTATCTTTCTAATATATTTTTAATAATCGCACCGAGTTCCGCATCGGTTAACGTTGCGGAAACTTCAATCGGTTTTTGAGATTCGTCCTTGATATATCCTTTTTGTGACGTTGAAACCCAAATTTCGAGTTTCAATAGGTTTTCGCATTGATTGACATTTATCGATTGAAAATGATTTGAAAAAGCACGAAAACCTTTATATCTGTTTTTTTTCCAGAATTCATTTGTACCGTTTTTCTCAATATCCGTTTCGGGTGCGTTTATTGCGATTTTTATTCCTTCTTTGACAGCACTGCCCAAATCGTCTTCGGTAGTTTTTGCCGACAGGCTTATTGTCGGTTCGATTGCGATACGACACCGCATATTGCGTTCGACCGCATATGGTACGATCATATACCCGTATAACTGATTATAAAATACCACTGTCAAACTCGTTTGATTTTTAGCTTTATTAGAATTATTCATAATCATTTTTTTATATCGACTACATTTGTATTATAGTTACTTGTTATTTTATAATAATGGCTTATGTCTAAATTTACTATTTCGGCAAGCAGAATTTGTTAATCTGATTCACAGTAGAACAAAATGTCTGCTTTACCTTCCTTATTTGTGTGGCGGTAAACATTTGTATCTGATCCGCCGATGTAAAAGCCGGAATTCAAATAGTACAGGCAGGTGCCCGGATTGGTGTCTTGCCCCTGCGTATAGAGCCCGCAATAACCGTTTTCGACAAATTTCTTTTGAACGTTTTATTAATAATTGTCCGATATGTTTACCTTAATTTTAGCATATTGTGCGGAGTTTTTCAATCGTTAGCGCCGATAATAAAAAACTGTCTTTAAGAAAAGACTTGCAGACAGTTATTGTTATGTGTAGAATAAAATTTTTATGGCGGGGCGTTTTTTGACGACGAATGCCCCCTTTCAGCCCTAATGTTTAATTATATAATTCTATCAGTCTGTTTACTTCGTTGAGTATTTTCGTGGAATTTCCGACGTATATAACGCTTTCTGACGCAAGTCTGCCTTTTTTGTAGCATATTTCGCCTGTTGTCGATAAATTGAAAAAATATGATTTGCTGTGTTTTTCTTCTTTATGTACAAATAAAACAGTGCATAAAAGCTCGAAATCGTCGGGCAGATTTTCGCCTTCATATGATTTAGTTAAGACAAGGTCGTTTACCATATTGAATAACGGCGTCATATCGGCGTAATCGGAGATTATTAAATCGTCGGGAGTGGAATCAAGAGAAAGTTTCAAGCAATCAATCTGATAATCGCGCAAAGTGTTTGTTTTAGTCTTTCCGAATATGTACCATTCGTCAGGCGCGCCGTTTGGATCAATGTTACAACCGGTTGCAGAAATGCAAAAAGCCAGAATAACGGTTATACACAATAGTGCTTTTTTCATGATAATATTCTCCCTTTTCACAATCCCATTTTTCATATAGTGGGTTTGCTACATTATAGCATAACGTTTCGATTTTTGCAACACTTTGATTGAAAAAGTAGCGGGGTATAAGGAAATGGGGCGCAGACGGTTATGAATTATGGAGCGGAATAAGTCGATTGATTTCGTCGGCATGCTTATTCCGCCGTTCAGATTGCAATTTTATTCAGGAACTTTTCAATCAAATCAATATAATAATCCGACCGGACTATGAATCCCACATGCCCGCCCGGAACACCGAGAATTTCCGCGTCCGGTTTTTTCAAGATATCGCCGCATATAAAAATGAAAATGTGGCGATAGTTGGCTCCCCTTGTAGGGCTTGAACCTACGATTTTTCGGTTAACAGCCGAATGCTCTGCCGATGGGCTGTAGGGGAAAATGAAATTTGACGTGATTATCGGGGGCGGATTATTAGAGTGTGCGGGCGTGGCGTTGTGATGGTGCGGCGCAAGCGCCTGGATCCTTCGTAAGCCGAACAGCGGGCGAGTCTCAGGAGGACGAGTAAGAGTTTGAAGATGCGGCTCGCATGGATTCTTCGAGAGTTGGGCAAGGGAGGGCGTCTCAGGATGTCGGGAAAATGTGCTTGTACAATGAAATAGATTGTGCGTGAGTAACGGTTTATAGTTCACAAAAAGGGATTGCGTCAAGGCTAATTGATAAGCACAGTTTGAATGAGTTTTTTGCGGGAATTTATTGAATTTTTATATTTGATTTTGGAAAACCGTTTGATTTTTTTGAATCGAATGAATATTATTGACATATAAAATCGGTCATGATAGAATGTTAAAGTAAAAAGGAGATATAAAAGTTTATGGAAGAGATTATTGCTGTAGTTATTGCCGTTTTTTACATGTTGGCGAATTTGTTCGCTATAGTCTTTCTTATATCATATTTTGCGCATCGTAAAAAGCTTGTGAACAGATTAAGAAACGGTAACTGTATTTTCGAGAATAAACGTTTGCAATCCGATATGATTTACTGCGACAGCTATACAAAGCCGGGAAAAGAAGTTTATAAGACGGGATATGAAGACGGACGTTTATATGTTGAAAAGAATCCGACGATGACGAAAGGCGAATATGTGCGCGGCACTAAAGTATACCTTCTTAAATCTGAAAAATACGGATATATTATATCAAGAACGGAAGTTCCGAGTGAAAAGTGTATCACGCCGAAATGGACTCTTGAGTCGGGCGATACTCCGTCTTATAAAGAAACATATGTTAATTATTTCCGACTTGAAGTCGCAGGTAATCTTAGCCCGAAACAGGTGAAAAAACTTCAGAAAATTGCTTCGCGCGCACGCTTTGAGTGGTAATTTACAATTAAATAATAGCACTGTCTGAAATATCGGACAGTGTTTTTTTATGTGCAAAATATGCCGATAATCGACCTATAGGCGGGGTTTTTGTTGGGATTGCGGGGTAAACAGGTAAAATGCCCGAATATATGCGTAAGTGTACGATAATCGACTTATAGCGCGACTTTTTGTTGGGTTTTTTATAAAAAATGTGCGCAGCCTTTTGCTTATGTTGCGTACTTGTTTGATGTTTTTTCTTGATGTTTCGGGCGTTTTTTATGGAGGGAAAATGCCGATATTATGCATTTTTTCGGGGTTTTGCGCAATTTTTGCTTGAAAACAATCGCTATATATGTTAATATAAGATAAAAAATATATAAATAAGAGTTACTTTGCTCTGCGAAACTGCGACGGAATTGCAATATCATATCGTTATAAAAGCGACGTGTGGTTCAGGCGCGGGATTACAGGGCAAAATAAACGATAACGTCGTAGCTAAAAACAAAAGAAGTAGGCGTGAGCAGAACGCATTACGCAGACTTTGAAGGAGTAAAAATGGGTAAAGAATTTGACCGCTTTTCGCGCTGGAAAAAGAAAATCAGAACGCTGATTATTCTGCCGATAGTTTTTGCGATACTCGTGGCGATTCGCGTGTTTTTTCTTACGCGCGGCGAATATGTGGATTCGCCCGTGGACGGATTACTTATGCTTAATACCGCCGATCAGGTGAAAATCATTCTGTGGATAGGCGCGTACTGCATTTTCTTTACATACTGCTTTATCCGCCTGATAGTGGTGCTTTCAAGAAAGCAGAAGTACGCGTTGACGCCCCTGACGCAGCGCAAAATCGTTACGGATATCACGCAGAATAAGCCTGCCGAAGCCGCCCCCGTAGTTAAAAGCGGCATTCTTGCAAAGTCGCAGGAAAATCGCGTTCTGACCTATGATGATTCGTGCGACCTTCCGTATGCGTTGGCGGCTTTTACCGAGTTTTGCGGCAGATATCTTGCGGGCTTTACCGCCGAAGACGCAACGAAACTTTTTGCGTTGATGGCTTCTACGCGATTGATTTATTTTTCGGGCGACGTTAAAAACGCCGTTCTTGTCCGCGCGCTGTCGTGCTGGTTCGGCACTCCGTCGGCTATGAGCGGCGAAACGGTCGATATGCTTGCGCCCGTTAAACTTATTTACCCGACTTCGCCCGAAAGCGGAGAGAGCAGTTTTGCAGTGGACGTTTACTCGGCTACGCGCGCGCCCGAGTCGTTGCGCGTTATTTCGGAATACAACGTGCATTACACGCGGTTTGCTTCTTACTTTTCCGATTTCTTCGCCTATGCGCAGAGCGGAAACGAGTGCAGCGTGCCTTTCGACTATTACGGTCGGCTTATAAACCTGCCGGGAATAAGCGACGGCAGGCTGACGTTACCCGCAAATATGTGGTTTGCAATGCTCGGAGCAGAGCCGAACGAGTTCGAACAGCCCGATCCGCTGCATTCGGATAAATACGGCGTAATGTTTAACGGCGGGGATTATGCCGTTGTGAAAAACGAAAGCGGCGATCTGCCCGCTATAGAAAACAACGATAAACCCGTTTCGGCAATTCATATGACCAATCTGTTCAACGACGTGCTGACCGAAAATTTCGTTTCGCTCGAACTGTGGAACAAGTTCGACAAGCTGGTCGGGTTTATAGAGAAAAATAAACTTTCGGTTAAAATAGACAATATCGTCACGAGACGGCTTGAAAAATATTCGTCGGTTTACGTTGCGTGCGGTTACGAAGACGTTGCCGCGCTTGACGAAGGTATAGCCGCGCTCGTCGTGCCGCTTTTGTCGGGCGACGATATAGCGAAACTCAACGAAGACGAAACCGAAGCGATCAGCGTATTTTTAGACGATCTTTTCGGAATCGGCAACACCGAAAAAACGCAGAACGCATTGCGCGCCGCGGGGGTGGTAAAATGAGCCTGCCTGTATTTAATGCCGAACTTTTTTGTGCGTCGCTATGGCAGTTTTTGTCAAGCAAAGCCGCGCTGATTGTTTATGCCGCGGTGCTTATCGCCGTGCTTATCGCGCTCATTATCGTTTTGCTTATAAACGAAAGCAGAAAGTCCGACGCGCTTGCCGTTACCGTAGAACACAAAAACACAGATAACGGCGGTAACAACGGAACGGGTGAAAAGGGTAATGATAAAAAAGAAGAATCTGTTGACGGGCAGCCGAGATTTGCTCGTCTTACCGAAATCGACGAAGAACGCAAAAAACAGAAAACCGTTACGTTCGATAACGGCGTAACGCTTAAAGATCTGTGCGAAGATTTCCGTAATTTCTGCGCGGGAGAACTTAAACTGTATTACACACCGTCGCATATACGGCAGTTTGTTTCGGGACTATCGGTATCGCATATTCTGTTGATGCAGGGTATGTCGGGAACGGGTAAAACGTCGCTTGCGGTGGCGTTCGGGCATTATCTTAAAAACGAATCGGCGGTTATTCCTATTCAACCGATGTGGAAAGAAAGAACCGATCTTCTCGGATATTACAACGAGTTTACACGCAAATTCAACGAAACGGGCTTGCTTGAAAAAATGTACGAAGCGAACGGGTCTAAAGAAATATTCATAACCGTGCTTGACGAAATGAACATAGCAAGGGTTGAGTATTATTTTGCGGAGTTCTTGTCGATGCTGGAACTTCCCGAAAACAGCGATAAAAACCTTGATATAGTGACCGACGTATGGGAAAACGACCCGAAAGGATTAGTCGGCGGAAAAATACCTTTGCCCGCAAATATGTGGTTTATCGGGACGGCGAACAACGACGACTCGACGTTTGTAATATCAGATAAGGTTTACGACCGCGCAATGGTTATGAACCTTGACGATAAATGCAAGCCGTTCGACGCGCCGAAAACAACGCAAAGGCGGATATCGTCCGATTACTTTAAGGAACTTTGCAAGAGCGCGCGGACGGAATACGCAATAACCGAGCGCAGCCTTAAGAGAATAGGCAAACTTGACGAATACATGATAGACAGATATCATGTGACGTTCGGGAACCGAATAATGAAACAAATAAAAGAATACGTGCCGGTCATGATAGCGTGTGGGGGCGACGAAATAGAAGCGATAGACGATATACTTGCAAAGAAAGTATTGCGAAAGCTCGAGTCGCAGAACCCGATATACGTTAAAGACACGATAGGCGATTTGTGCAACTATCTCGACGAAGTATTCGGCACGGATAAAATGGTCGCGTGCAAAAAATATCTGCACAGACTCGACACCATATCTTAAAAAAGAAGGCAAATATAGCAAAGGCGACAAAGCGGTGTGAACGGCTGCAAGAAAAAGCGGCGTTTACGAAAATTGCGGCGAACAAAAACGCGGTAAAGCGGACGCGGACGGAAAACGGCGCGCCCGAACGACTATATTATGGGGAAGCAATGGAACGGCTTGATTTATTTTACAGTGCGCTGGGCGCGTATCTGAAATCGATATCGGACGATAAAGAAAGCAATGCGCTTAAAGCCGAATTCAAGCGGGCTTCGAGCGAAAAGGACGGGCTTGTTTTTGACAGGACGTATTGCGTTATCGATTCCGACTGGGTTCTTGAAATCGAAAAAGAACTCGTATATCTTGAAAAGGCGATTAAAGAAGAGCGGCAGTTTATCACCAAGAACGGCGAAGTTCTGCCGATAGAGCGCACGAAAAAGGTGTCGGTTTCGTCGGTCAGGCATCTGGCGCGGCACAGCGAAATGATTACGCGCGAGTATGACGAAGGCGACGATATCGTACCCGATAAACTGTATAACGTAGAAAACTACAGCGATTACGCGGTGTATGAAAACCGCTTTTTGTACATGCTTCTTATTTACCTTAAAGGGTTTATAGAAACGCGCATAAGCAAGATCGCCGAAAGTTTCAATACATACAAATGCTCGTTTGCGGTATCTAAAAATATCGCTACGTCCAAGCGCAAAATTTCATACACGATAAACATCAACGACGAAAACAGAGCCGATACCGTTACCGCGGAAAACGCCGAAGCCAAGGCGTTGATAGATAAAATTCACCGCGAGCAGGGCTTTGTTTCTATGTTGCTTATGACTCCGCTGATGAGCGAAGTTTCTAAAGCGCCGATGCTTAAGCCGCCCATTATCAAGACCAACGTGCTTAAAATGGACGATAACTTCAAGCATGCGACCGAACTGTATCATTTTTTGACGACGTACAATAAACCGGGGTACGAAATCAAGACTAAAAACACGTCGTTCAAGCCGTTGCCCGAAGAAATGTTCGATAAATATTGCGGCGTCATGCTCGGCGAAATGCATCTTGTTTACGAGTACGGCAACAGACTTACTCCGTTGCTTAAAGAACGGTTTATCGAAAACGAAAAACTTGCCGCCGAAAAAGAGCGCGAAGAAGCGATTAAAAAGGTCGAAGATCTTAAAAATCGTCTGCGCGCGACGGGCAAGGGGCCGGAAGAATATCTTGTCGCGCTGGAAGAGCTGAACGCAAAACTCAAAGAAGACGGCATTCTGCTTAAAAAAGCGCGCGTAGAAATAGAAGCGTTAAAAGCCGAACGCGAAGAAAAGGTTGCGGAAATCAAAAATTTGCAGCAGGTTATCCGCGATAAAGACGACGAACTTTTAATTAAGGACCGCATTATAACCGAAAAAGAACAGGCGAACGCGTTGCAGCAAGCCGAGTTCGAACGCAAGATTACCGAAGAGAATATCGCGCACGAAAGAGAAAAAGAAAATTTGCTTATCGAGTGCGAAAAAATCAATTCGGAGCACGAGAAAAATTGCGCCGCGCGCATAACCGAAAACGAAAAGGCATGCGCCGAACGGGTTGAAACAAGCGAGCGCGAATGCAATAAAAAAGTAGACGAAATGCGCGATTATTTCGAAAAAAGCGCAAAAGAAGTCAGGCTTGAATCGGACAAGGCAACGACCGAAGCGAACGCCCGCGCGGCGGAATGTCAGGCGGAAATGCTGGCTGCCAAATCCGACCGCGATTTGTGTAAAGGCGAACTTGTCGCGCTGAAACAACAGTGCGGAATGCCCGTTATAACCGACTATACGAGCGAAGAAAAGTTCAAAGAACTGGAAAGCGCATACGTTCAGTTTCTTAAATTTTTCAAAAAGCAGTGGAAAGTTACCAAAAAGGCGGTCAGAAAAGAGTTTTTGTGGAAGGTGGACGAAGAACTCGAAACCGAAACGAGAGCAAAGGGCAAGGCAAAAGACGAACGTCAGAAAGCATTTGACGTTTTCGTAGCCGAACAGAACGAGAAAGAAAGCGACCGCAAGCGCAAAGAAGAAGCCGAACAGGCGGCGAAAAGCGAAGACGTGCGCCGCAGAGAAGAACTTGCCTTAAAAGCGCAGACCATGCCGAGAAACGGCGCGTCTGTTGCCGGCGCTGCGGACGGCGTTGCGGATAATAAAAACGCGGAAAACGATAACGTTGCAGCCGGCAATGATAACGCTGTAAACGTTGCGGCCGATACAACAGGCAATTCTTTGAATAATGCGACCGCCGATATTGCAGATAACGCAGTTGATAATGCGGTTGAAAACGCGGCGATAACCGAAGATTTATCGGTATATAAAAACGCAGACGATTTGAATACGGCGGCGGAAAAAACGGCTGATAAAGAGAGCAATGAAAACGGCGGGGTGACACAATGAGAAAAAAGAAAATTGCGCCGCTGGTAGTTTTGCTTGTAGTTGTTTCCGTTATCGGGCTGTTGTTTCTTGTGACGTTGCTCGGAACAAATACGGACGGACTGTTCAACTTTGAACTGATACGTTCCGAAACGGTTTACGTCGTGCTTGTGCTGATGTTTTTGCTGCTTGCAACGGCGATAGTTTTTCTGGCGGCGGCTATAAAATCGCTGAAAAATAAGCCCGACAGAAAAAGCGAGTACGATAACGTGACTATTTCAGCAGACGCGCTTACGGGCAACAACGGAGCGGGTGAAAAGGACGACGACAAAAAAGAAGAATCTGTTGACGGACAGCCGCGATTTGCCCGCCTTACCGAAATCGACGAAGAACGCAAAAAACAGAAAACCGTAACGTTCGATAACGGCGTAACGCTTAAAGACCTGTGCGAAGATTTCCGTAATTTCTGCGCGGGCGAACTAAAACTTTACTACACGCCGTCGCATATACGGCAGTTTGTTTCGGGGCTATCTGTATCGCATATTCTGTTAATGCAGGGTATGTCGGGAACGGGTAAAACGTCGCTTGCGGTGGCGTTCGGGCATTATCTTAAAAACGAATCGGCGGT
>CAKQXZ010000081.1 GCA_934292955.1 uncultured Clostridia bacterium | reverse complement strand
GTTGTGGCGCACGCCGTTTTCGTTTGCGATTATATCCACGCTCGGGTCGGAATATTGTTTCCACCCTTCGATTATTTCGCCCGCAAGGTCTACAACGGTGTTTCTGTTATAGCCCGAAAGTCTTATAACCGAGTTATACCAGTCTACCTGACCGATAGAAACGTCGGGATAATTTTCGTGGCGGAAGGTGCGAAGAAGCCCCGCTTTATGCATAGGCAGTTCGTGAAGACCGCCCTGAAAATGTTCGTGATTAAGAATAGAGCCGCCGACGATAGGCAGGTCTGAGTTACTGCCGATAAAATAATGCGGAACGTATTCGATAAAGTCGAAAAGTTTTTCGACCGTATTTTTAGTCATCTGCATGGGAACGTGCTTGGACGAAAGCAGAATGCAGTGCTGATAAAAATACGCGTACGGAGAATATTGCATATACCAGGTTTCGCCGGCAAGCGTCATTCTGAAAGTACGTATATTTGTACGCGCGGGATGAGTAAGAGTTCCCCTGTAACCTTCGTTTTCATGGCAAAGCAGGCAAAGCGGATATTTCGTGGTATCCTTGGGCGCGTTTACGAGTTTTGCTATATCTTTATTATCTTTTTCGGGTTTGGAAAGATTGATCGTTATTTCAAGCGTTCTCTTTCCGTCCTTAAAGGTCCAGCCGACGTTTTTATCGATAGCCGTTTTGCGGATATAGTTGTTTTTAATACCCATTTCGTAAAGGTATTCGCAAGCCGCTTTCGCACTGATTTTTTCGCGAAGAGCGCGCATACGCTGATTGACTTCGGACGGCATCGGCGTGATTATGCCGAAAATATAGGTTGCGAAAATTTCTTCGTAACCGCTTTCGCAAAGATTGTTTTCGCGAGCAAAATCCATAGTCGCGTTAAACAGTTCGTCGGGAACGGTCATAGCCGCAATCTCGTCGGTATCGACTTTATAATCGACCGCCGCAGACGTAAGCCCGAATTCGCCGAGCAAAATATTGCGGGTGTAAGTTTCGTCATATTCAGACAAATGCAAAAACTGCTTTGCATACTCAACAAGTTTTTCAACAAGAATTTTTCCGTCGACCATAATTAACCACTCCTGAACCATACTTTATCGGTAATCGCCGATATCGGCAAAATAAACCGTTTTTCATCGTTTTGCGCAAACAGGCAAAATCGGTATATATGCGCAGCTACCCGCAAACGCATACTGTTACAATATATCACACGCGTAAAATTTTGGCAAGCAAAAAAACGTTCAAACAAAAAATGCCCGAACGTTTTATATTGTTGCTGTAAAGTGCCGCACCCCACCGTCATCCTGAGACGCACCGACTTGCCCGGCTTACGAAGGATCCGGGCACGAAGTGCCGCATTTTTCAATAATCACTCATCGTCGTCTTCGCGGTTTGCGGGCATAATGGAATCGTCAATCATAGTAATGCCCCGCCTTACGCCTTCTTTTCCGTACTTTTCGCGTATCTTGCCCACGCAATTTTCAAGTGCGACCTTTTTGGCGTATTTTTCGTCGGGCTTGAATAAAGACATTTGCTCGACTTCGCCCGAAAAACCGCTTACCGTAACACCCACACTGCGGACGGGCGTTTTCCAATCGTAATTTTTAACGAACAAATCGTACGCGCACTTCAGAAAATCTTCGCTTAAAACGGTAGGATACGGCAACTTTTCCTGCCGCGAAAACCATTTCAGATTGCCGTCACGCACGCTGACAGCAATTACCGTCGCTTCGCCCGCGCCGCTTTTTCTGAGCCGCTCGGCAACGCGTTCGCATAAAGACGCAAGCACGCATTTTACTTCGTTATTGTCTTTAAGATCGCGATACAAAGTCACGCTGTTACCAACCGATTCGGGTACGCGCTCGTCGGCGGCGTTACGGACGGGCGATAAATCTTCGCCGTTCGCGTATTTATGCAACATTTCGCCGCTTTTGCCGAGCTTGCGTTTAATAAAATCGAAAGGCGCGTTGGCAAGATCGCCTATCGTAAAAATGTTATATTTGTTAAGCTCTTTAAGGGTCGCCTTGCCCACATAAAGCAGATTTTCGACGGGTAATTTCCAGACCGTCGTTTTATAGTTTTCGCGCGAAATAACGGTGGTCGCGTCGGGCTTTTTCATGTCCGAGCCGAGTTTTGCAAAAACCTTATTAAAACTTACCCCTACAGAACAACTAAGTCCCAGCTCGCTTTTAACAGCCGCCCTTATTTCGTCGGCAATCTGCTTGCCCGAACCCAACCGAAAACTGTCGGTTACGTCAAGCCACGATTCGTCTATCCCGAACGGCTCGGAAAGGTCCGTGTATCTCGAATAAATTTCGCGCACTTTTTTTGAATATTCGACGTAATGCTTGTAATGCGGCTTGACTATGATAAGCTCGGGGCAAAGCCGCTTCGCTTCGCCTACCGTCATAGTCGTTTTTACTCCGTAAGCTTTTGCCTTTTCGCTTTTTGCAAGAACAATACCGTGTCTGTTTTCAACGCTTCCGCACACGGCAACGCACTTGTCTTTCAATTCGGGATTAAGCGCGGTTTCTACTGTCGCAAAAAAGTTGTTAAGGTCGGAATGCAGAATAACCCTGTCTTTAACCGCGCCGGCAGTCGGCTTATTCGTTGCGGCATCGTTCTTTTCGGCGTTATTACCCGTAAAAGTGCCGTTTTCGGACTTATAGCCCCGCATATTCAATTCGGAATCGTTCATAAGCTCCACCCGCCCCCAAATTAACTAAATCATCGATTAAAACAGCCGATAACCGACTTATAGCCCGTTTTCCGCTAAAAACACAACCGCCACAAACAATAAACTTACACTTAAAAAACTACTCTATCCCATGCTTTTTCAAAACGTCGGTAATAAACGACGCGTCGAGCTTCCATTCGCCGACTTCGTTAAGCCGTTTATGATATTCGTTGGCTTTGCCGAGCTGACGGATATAATCGGAATAAGAGCATTTATTAACCTTGCAAAAATGCGCGATAGCCCTGTCTTCGTCGCCGTATAACTGCGTTCTTCCGATATGTATAACAGCATGGCAATCGTGGCAAAGCGCAAGAATGTTATCCAATTTCTGAATATGATTTTCTTCGTCGTAACTCCAGTCTTCGTGCGCTTCGAGCCGAGTCGTTTTTCTTCCGCAAATCATACACTTGCCGCCCGCCCTGTCATACGCGTCATGCCTTAATACGTCCCATATTTTTTTAGGCAGAGCCGACCTTAAGTTTGAATACCAGCACGAATCGGGTACGGGCTTCATCAACAGTTTATATTTTTTCTCTTCCATAATACTTTAACGCAAACCAGAGTTTTATAAAAAATCAAGTATTTACCCGTTCAAAAACGGCAAGCCGTAAACGCGCAAAAACTCCGGATAAAACAAACCGCTCGCTACCCGATAACGCAAAATCATTCGGGAAACGGGCGGTAAAATATAATGTTATTATCCAAAATATCGACCTATAAGTCGATTATCGGCATAAAACTTAGTTTTGTTTAACGTATTCCATAGGAAATTTATCCTGCTCGTCAACAATGTTATAAGCGGGATTTTTGCTATAAGCGGGGTTTTCTTCGGTGAGCTTATCAAGCTGATCTTTGGTGTAAAGATCTCCGTTTTCGCCTACCATAACGCCGCCCTTAGAGAACGTAAGCTTAATAAGTTCTTTATCGGTGTTTATTGCAACGATTTCGTTAAATCTGAATTCGTCTGTCGCGGTGACGACAATTTTAACCGCACTGCGTTCGGTTTCGCCTGTAAATACGTTAATCCACCCTTCTTTTTTCTGAGCAGCTTTAATATCGGAACGGGTAACCGTATGATTGATTTTTTTGAAAGCGGTGGTCGTCGTGGACGAAGAATATATATCTATAGAGATATTGGTCTTTTCGGGTTTAAGGTCGGAAACGTTTATCCAAACCTGCGTGATTTTAGTGGACGAACACGAAAGTTCGGCAATATTTTTCATACGGGTTTCGTCGTCGATACGAACGCCGTTTACCTGCCAGTACGAAAAATCGTTTTTGTTGCACGCCGTAAAAGAAAGGCAAGCAACTGCAATCACCGCGGTCAAAAACAAGGATATGATTTTTTTCATAATATTCTCTCCTGTAAATATCACTTTTTATTCTCGTTCATTTTGGCAAGTTCTTCCATAAACGAGTTTATATCTTTGAACTGACGATAGACCGAAGCAAATCTGACGTAAGCTACTTCGTCTATCTTTTTCAAACCTTCCATAACCATTTCGCCTATCTCTTTAGACGAAATTTCCTGCACCATCGAATTGGAAATCTGTTTTCTTATTCCGTCGACAAGCGCGTCGATCTCACCCAGCGATACGGGGCGTTTTTCGCACGCTTTTATAATTCCGTTCTTAATTTTGTTAGGGTCGAACGCTTCGCGCGCGCCGCTGCCCTTAACCACAAGAACGGGGAAATTTTCGATTGTTTCGTAAGTCGTGAACCGTTTTCCGCACTTTTCGCATTCTCTGCGACGGCGAATAACCGTTCCGTCGTCGTTGATTCTCGAATCGATTACTTTGCTTTCAAGGCATCCGCAGAATTGACATTTCATATTATTTCACCATAGATAGATAAACAAATAAAACTCCGGAAATCGGCAAGCACCACGTTTTTTCAGGTCAATATAACGATATCTCCGCCGCCTTTTAATGTTTTTTGCCGCGCGACATTGTTAACATTATTCATGATTCATAATGTTTTGCTTATTGCCCAAACTTTTAATATGCTTATCTTTATAAAGATTATTGTGATCGTATATTTTTTAGCCGTAAACGTCTATGGCTTTCTTCTTATCGCAATGCAACGCAAAGAGCATGAAGAATGCGCCGATAAAAGCGTATCCGACGGCAAACTGTTCATTGCGGGCGCGTTAGGCGGCGCAACGGGCGTTTATACCGCTATGTTCGTATTCAAATATCGTTTATCGAGCCTGTTTCTTATGATAACCATGCCCGTTTTGATAACGATAAACGTATATGTGCTTATTTTCGGGTTTTATAACAATTTCTGGCTTATCGAGCGCGAAGTGTATTACTGAGCGCAACAAATCGCCCGCCCTATTTACAATGTACTACAGACCGCGCGCATTTTACCGCCGACTGATTTACAAGCATTTTACAGCCGCGTTTATTACAGCCGCGTCATAAAAAGCACCCCGCAATCTTATTTACAGACCGTTCGTTACCTTATATTTATACAGCGCGAGAAGGGTTTTGCCGTCTGTAATTTCACCGCTTTCGGCAAGAGAAAACGCGGTTTTTTTATCTATCCATCCGGCGGTTAAAAACTCGTCTTCGTCAAGATTGACCTTGCCGTTTTCAAAAGAATTTGCGTAATACAAATATATAATTTCGTCGGTATATCCGGGTGAAACGGCAAACTTTCCGAAAAACTTAACGTTTTTTGCCTTAATTCCGCACTCTTCTTCGAGTTCGCGAACCGCGGTAACTTCGGGTTCTTCGCCAGCGTTTCTCGTTCCCGCGGGAATTTCGAGCATTTCTTTACCGATCGGGTGCCGATATTGCTTTACAAAAGCGAATTTACCGTCTTTTTCGGCAAGAATGCCAACGCCGCCCCTGTGGCGTACAACTTCGCGCTTAAAGGTAACGCCGTCGTTTTCGAGGTCGTCGACGAATAAATTTATAACCTTGCCCGAATATATCTGTTTTTCGCCTGTTTTCTTAATCATTTTAATCTTGTTTATATTCCGACCGAACGTTCACATTCAGACCGAGCGGCACACTCTTACGTTTAACGCCGCCCGCAAAATATTTAGCCTATAATACCGCAGAACCGCAAAATTCTGCCGATATCTTCAACGTCGCTGTCAACCCGCTTAAAATTCTGCACGGCATATTTATAACTTACGAACGCCTGTCCGATCTGACTCTTCGTACCCTTAAAAAGAGTGCCCCTGAACGCGTCAAGCAGCATAAGAAGGTCGCGTTTTTCACGGTCGTGCATTCTCGTAGACATTATTTTTGCACGCTCTTCGGAAACTATCGCCTGAATATCGCTGTAACACGTCAGATAGTTTTTACGCCCCGGCGTATCGCCTTCTTCAACCGCGCGGGCAAAAACAGGTCCGTCGGCTTCCGCGCTCGTTTCTTCGTTTCTTGCGTGGTTTGCGATGTAATCGTTATTATACTCTTCCGCTTTTTCGTCCATTCTTTCTGCGTCCGAAGCGGAAATCATTTTTTCGGCGGCTTCGGTCACGGCATGTTTGAACGGTTTAAGAAAAAGATTGCAAAAATTCTGATAACTTCTTTCAAGATTATTACGCTTATAGTTATTGTTCATAACGTCGAGCAGTTCGATCTCGCCCGCATCTACCGCGGCAAGAAGTCTGAACCCGAAAGCAATAAGAGTTTTTTTATCGTCCGTCGGATACGGGTCATGCACAAGCGAATAGTCCTGAAGCAAATGATCGAAGTCTACGCCGTCCGAGCAGAAAGTAATAAGTTCGAAAAATAGCCTTGATGAAGTGAGTGCTTTAAGCACGGCGGTAACGCGCGACGCGCTCAGAAGATAAGCGCAATCGATAAGGTTATCGATTTTAGCGCAAAAATTATCAACCGATTGTCTTCTCGTGACCATAAAACACACCCCCGCCGCATAATCGGACAACACGGAGCCGGCACATGCAATAATCGGCAAAAAACGACCGATTTTACTTTTTCGGCGACAAAAAGCGTCATAAAAAGCGAAAGCAAGGCGTCCGCATACAATCCGTCGCTTGACATTGTACCACAAATCAAAAGTTTTTACAATTATTTGCAACGAAAACCTTTTATTTTATGTGCAGTTTGCACATATTTTTTTTATAAAATAATCTATCACAAAACTATTGATTTTTTTTCGGCTTTCGTATATAATACTTGTATCGTTAAAAAAGGAGATTTGTTATGAAATCGGTAAGAATATCATTACAAATGGCATCGCAGGTTAAAAAGTTCGTATCTATCGTTCAGAATTATTCTTTTGAAATCGATTTAAGAAGCGACAGATATGTCGTAGACGCTAAATCCATTCTCGGAATATTCAGTCTTGATCTTTCCAAGCCCATCGACGTGGAAATTCACGCAGACGAAAAAAACAAAGCGGAATGCGAAAAATTACTCGAAGAACTTAAACAGTTCGCCGCGTAATAACTTTTACCAAAGCGGAGAGACCTTATGCAAGTCAGGGGCGACGCACTGTTAAACAAGTTAATATTGCTGTTCGTCTTCGACAAGATGGAATGTCCGCTTACGGAAAACACGATTCTGGATATATGCTGTTCGTCCAACAACTGGATAGCATATATGGATTGTAAGCCGATAATCAGTCAACTGATCGATCACGGCTTCATATATAAACTATCTCCGTCGGGCGGTGAAACTTTGTATAGTATCACTCCGGACGGGCGTGTTTGTCTTGCCGATTTTTTCGTGCAGATACCTTCTTCTTTAAGGGAAAGCATCTCTCAATTCATCAAGGCAAACAGTACCAATTATAAGAAAAAACAAGAATTCATCGCAGATTACTACATGAATAAGGACGGTACCTACACCGTTAACCTTAAAATTGTCGAGCCGTCGCATCCGGTACTGGAACTCAAAATGAACGTACCGAGCCGACTTTCCGCTAAGAACATCTACAAGCGTTGGGAAGAAAAAGGCATGCTCATACTCGACTTGCTTTACGATAATCTCGTGGAATAAAGGAGAAAAAAATGAACACCTACAGCACCAAAGGCACTTGCTCGCGCCAGATTCTTTTCGACATAGTCGACGGAAAAGTCTGCAACGTTAAATTCATCGGCGGTTGCAGCGGCAACCTTCAGGGTATCGCCCGTCTTGTAAACAATAAAAGCATCGACGAAGTGATCGAAACCCTTAAAGGCATCAAATGCAAAGGCAATACTTCTTGCCCCGATCAACTCGCCACCGCTCTTTTAGAATATAAAGAAGCGCATAAAGACGAACTTTAATTTTATATTTTATGAAAAACACCGCCTGTCGATTTTCTTCGGCAAGCGGTTTTCTTTTTGTTGTGATTGTTTTGCGACGGCACTTTTTAATAATCGTATACGCCCCGCAACGCCCGACTACCCGTCATCCCGAGACTTGCTTACTTGTTCGGCTTACGAAGGATCAAGGCACGAAGTGCCGCATTCAATAATCGCATACGACTTTATTTTCTTTCTGCATATAAATAATTCACACATTCAAACGCTTTTACCAAACGGTTTTCGCCTGTTACTTTATCTTGAATCTGTTCGGGCGTAAGATTTTCTTTTACGGTAAAGCCGCATTTATCAAGCAAAGTTTCGACTTCAGTTTTACTCATGCCTTTTTTCATAGGTTCGCCGCCCGACATCAATTCTTTTGCAAAGCGATCGTCGAATACGGGGTGTTCGTCGTGTTCCGCATGATACAATCTGCCAAAAGCCGACATCAAAGCCGTAATACTCGATTTATCGTTCATTGTTGTTCATGTAAGTTGCGTCGGTCGCGTTGTTATTGCCGTTTGCGCCGTTTACGTTATTATCGCAAGAACCGTATGCGCAGTTGTTGTTATCGTAGTTGTTATAGCCCCGGTTACCGTACCCCGCGCCAGAATTATTGCAACCGTTATTTGCGCATGTTTCGGCTCCGCATCTGAAAATCAACGCCAACGCAAGCAATACGATCCCCGTACCCAAATCGAGATATTTATCGTACGGATAATCGGGAAGCGCGTTAGACATCGCCTGATATATCCCCCACACGATGACCGACGTAAAAAATACCGAAACGGTAACGCCGATATCGATAAAACCGAGCCGCATAAGTTCTTTAGCCCCGCGCATGGTAAAAGGCGTGCCGTCTTTTAGCTCGTTCGAAAAATATTTTTCGCCGAATCTTGAAATTATCGCCTGACCTATACACATAACGGTCGAGCAGAACAACCCCGCGTTTATATAATAAATGTTATGTCCGAAAAACTCTTCCGTTTTTGTTATGTAGTCGCCGCCCGACATACGCATTATCAACGAATAACAAGCCATAACAATCATTGCCGTTCCGCAGCATGCCGCGGCTACAACGCAACATATAAACACGATTTTAGAAAGAATTTTTCCGATTTTTGCAGCGATCTGAATCGCTCTCAATGATTTCATTTTATATATCTCCTTTTATTTTTTGCCGTAATAACCGAATAAGCCGAACGGTTTACCGTTATGCAAACGTCTCCCGATATAAAGTTTATGTTTTTCCCGTTGAACTCGGCGTCAATTTCGCCCGAAATTAGTTTTTTGCAATATTCAAGCGGATCGCAGTTCAATTTCAGGTTACTTTTTATTCTTTCTTCGCTCAACGCCGTGGTGTGCAGTCTGTTAATATTGCACATAAACTCGTCAAGTATTTTCTGCTTTTCGGCGGTTTCGTTATTAAGACCTTCTTTCAGTTCGTCGAGATTGTCTATGTCGAAA
>CAKQXZ010000080.1 GCA_934292955.1 uncultured Clostridia bacterium | reverse complement strand
TTGGAGCCGTCTGAAGATGGGAAGTTTACTTTTGCCGTCGTTGCAAACGAAGAATGGGTGAATGCAGCCGATAGAGTGTTCCCCATTACGATTGACCCGCAAGTTGTAACAAGTCAAAACAATCTTGTTACAAAGCAAACGTATTATAGAGACGTTTATTCGAGTTATGGATCGGGCTCAGGTTCGGGGATAAGCTATAGTAATTGGCATGCAACATCTTCTACGTATATTAAAGTATATGCAACTTCTTATATTGAATATAAGACAAATTTGACGATTAAGAGAAGTCTTATCAATCTTATGGAAGGCAAAATTTCGAGTGTAAAACTCATTTTGACGCCTTATGGTTCTTTCTCTGGGCGTATGTATGTTAATGGTTCTTTAACAAATTACTACTATGCTTCCAATGGTAAATTAGAGTTGGATATCACGAGTCGTTTCAAAGCGAATGCCGGCGACTTTACTGTAACACTTGAACCGTATACGGCTTATTCAAATATGCAATTTTATCTGTCGGATAATCCGCCGGTAATTGAAATTGAGTATTTGACTAATGAAAACGTTCGTCCTACAAAGAAAACGTTTACGCTTGCAGGCATTGCAACTGGGGAAGTTAATCTTGCAAACGGGAGCATGGTTACGTCGATTTGCGACGTGAAACCTGAAAACTCAGTTATGGGTATGGGCATTTGTCATATTCATAAGAGAAACGCCGACAATTATTCGTTGGGCGGGAATTTTAGATTGAATTTGAATGAAACGCTCGTTAGATGTGACGATGGGGATTATATTTATACTGATTCCAACGGGGACAAGCACGGATTCCACGATTATTACTATTATATCAATAATTCGGGGGTTAAAAAATACATTACAGATAAGAGTTTGATTGTCGTAGACGTAGAAGGTAGAATGACGTATACCGAGAGTAATCAAACATATTCTGTAACTTGTGAATATAAGTCTACGGCTGGCTTGAAAGCAATGGCGACGCTCGAAGGCGTTAAAAATGCAGATTATTTTGAGCAAAGAACCGATGAATATAAAAAAGTGGAAAATGCTTTTAAGGAATATGAATACGGCTTAAAAGAATTTGTTAGGTTTAATACGAATACGGGAGCCATCATTGACCGTTTTTCCAAATATGAACTGAATGCTACTAGTTGTGAGGAATTTAAAGACGGCTTAGCTGAAAGTGAAATGATTTTACCTGTAGGCGAAGCAATGAATTATATTTCAGCGTTGTTGCAAGTTCGCGTTTTAGGATATCAAAATACTTCGTATTCACAAGAGGAAAGTTCAATTGATTTGCAATTGGCTTCAATTGCAAAGAAAAATGGGCTTTGTCCAGAAGAATTGGGCAATTTAACAGATCAAGCAACAGCAATAGAAAATCAAGATGATCTTCTTGATTATCAAAAAACTTATTATGATAGTGCTGAAGATGATTCGGAGCAAAAGGATTATGCTAAATCTTATTATACAAAATTAAAAAATAAAATAGCTTCTCAAAAAACCGATTTACAAAATCAGAAAAATTATCTTTCTGTAAAAGAAGATGAGATATTAAATCAATATGATGAGTTAAATTTGCAGAGAAGTGCTTTAATCAGCCAACAAAGCAATATTGCAAATATTAAGACGGAAAATCAGGTTCAATCAACTCATTATAATTCGCAAATGACACTTATTTGCGAGAAAAAGGACTATTATTTGGAACAATTCCAAAAAATGGTTGTTGAGTATCTGGTTATAGAGAAACAATATAAAAAGATGCAACTTCAATTGGCGATCAATTTCTTGACTGACGGACATTATATCAAAGGATTTAACGCAGAGGGTAAGTTTGTTGCATTATACGATCGATACGAAAATTATACGGTTATCGAATATGAAAGCTATTATGAAGGAACCGAAGAAAAGAGCCGTATTGCTCGTGTGTATGACAATACGGAGAAACAGGTAGTATTCGGTTATAACGAAAAAAATCAGTTGACGGCAATTACCGACATAAGAGGTAGAAAAACTTGCTTCACCTATAATAGTAACAACGTTTTAACGAATATTGTTTACGATACGGGTGAAAACCTTACGATTACATATTCGAACAATAATATTTACTCGTTGGAAGAAACGAAAAACGGCTTATTGACGTATATTTATTATTCCTACAATCGTCCTACGCAAATTTCTCACTATTCTACAGTAGATAATATTGCCGTAGATGGAGAGACAACAGGGGATAAGTTTATTTCTCAAACTATTTCCTATAACCCTTATAGTAGTTATCCGATTACCGCTACGGCCGTAACGGACAAACTTGTAGCAGAAAGATACTATTTCGATGCAAGTGGTAATTGCACGGAGTACCGTAAGGCAGATTTTGACATAGCAAGTAATCAATATCTTGTAAGTGCAGCAGAACAGTATACGCATAACCCTTATTGGATTGGTGACGAACAGCAAAGCGATCCGAAAGAGGGTGTTATTACTGCGGCTCGTTCTTCGCTCAATAAAACCGCATTGGATTCGTATTCGTTTGTTGCTGGTGATGCGGAAACGACTGTTATTGATCAGTTTAATAACCCCGAAAGCAAGACAACGAGCGCAGTTCTTGTTTCGGAATGGATCGATTCAAACGGTATTTCGCAACAAAACAAACAAACTACCGTTGTCAATTATATTTATGACGACAGTCAGCTGTTGATCGAAGAGAAAACTACGGTTACGTACAGCAATCCCGTGAAAACCGTTGTTTCACATAAAAAATACAATTACAATGCATACGGTGATATTATTAGAACGGAAAGTTATGTGGAAGGCGAAGAATACACCACAGGTAAAACGATTAAAGAAACCGTTTATGATGGAAAAGGAAACGTAATCAAATCGTTTATATATAATTCATTAGACACAAGCAGTAAGTTCTATACCGAAACGGAATACGATGAAAGCAATAAAGTTTCGGCAGAATTTGACGAAACGGGCGAAAACAAAACAAATTTCGGTTATGTGGACGGAACGAACATAGTTCGTGAAAAAGCCCTTCCGAACGGCAGTAAATTTGCTTACGGATATGATTATGCCGATACGATAACGGCGATTTCTCAAAGCACCGAAGAAGGGGAAGAAAACAGCACGCAAAAAGTATATCGTTATGGTGAAGTCGTTGAACTTAAGAGCGGTAGCAATAATGTAAAATACGCATATAACCATAAGCGCAAACTGAAAGCTGTTGAACTTAATGGCGTTGAAAATTATGTTCAATACAGTTATGTGGAAACGCAGGATAGTTACGGAGCAGTAGCTAAAGAAACTGTGACGGCAACGTATCAATCGGGCGATGTGTTTGTAAGCGAGAAAGACAGCAATGGCAATTTGCTTAAACTTACGGCAAACGACGTAGATCAGGTTGAAAACGTTTACGATAAAAAAGGTCAACTTGATACGTTGAAAGATAATGTCGCCGGTAAGAACATAAAGTTTGAACGAGATGAACTAGACAACGTAACGGCTATTTACGAAATAGACGATAACGGGATACAAGTATCCGGTGGTTATGCCGAAAGTGTTCTTTACGATGCGCTTGGCAAGGTTAATAAGCGGACGATAACGGGTTCTGTTCCGCAAGAATATACTTATGTATATAGAGCCGATTCTACGCAGGCAATGGATAGTATTACCGTTAACGGTACTACTGTAAAACCGAAACTTGACGTTTTGGGTAGAAATAAAGGTAAAGAAATTTATATCGGCTCTGATAAGATTGCAGAAGAAAGCATTGTATATCGCAAAGTGGGTGACCATGCAACAAATATACCGGCTACGGTTCGATTTGGAAACAAATTCGGTGAAAACTTTGCGCTTACAGATAGTTTGAGATATGCTTATGATAAGATGGGCAACATCGAAAAAGTTTATGAGAACGGCGAGCTTGCTATCCGTTATCAATATGATGCGCTTAATCGCCTTATCCGTGAAGATAATAAGGTAATGAAAAAAACGGTATTGTTTGCTTACGACAATAACGGCAATATTCTTAAACAACGTAAATTTGCATTTACCTTAAAGAATGCAATCGATATAGAAGAATTGGATTCCGAAGACAAAGTATATATTTACGATGGAGATAAACTGTTGTCGTTCAACGGTGAAGAGTGCGCATATAACGAAACGACGGGCGTGCAAACCAAATACCGCGGTAAATCGCTTGGTTGGACGAACAGACGTGTTTCAAGTTATAAAGGAATAGAATTCGGTTATGACGGGCAGGGCAGAAGAATTGCGAAAGGAAACATTTCGTATATTTATGATAGCCAAAACAGATTGCTTAAACAGAGTAACGGTTTGGAATTCTTTTATGATCAAAGCGGAGTTTCGTCGGTAAAACACGATGGAAAAACATATTTCTATAGAAAAGATATTCTCGGCAACATAATCGCATTACTTGACACAAGTGGCGCAGTTGTGGTAAAATACACCTACGATGCGTGGGGTAATAATGTAGTTTCTGACACGATTGGTGCGATTATTACCGATAAAAACCACATTGGTAATTTGAATCCTTTCCGTTATCGTTCGTACTATTATGATACCGAAACGAAGCTTTACTTCCTTAAAACAAGGTATTATGACCCTGAAGTCGGCAGATTTATATCTCCCGACAGCATAGAATATCTCAATCCCGATAGTATCAATGGGTTGAACTTGTATGCATACTGCTCAAATAACCCTGTAATGAATATAGATCCCAATGGAAAATTTTTATTTTCTTTTTTAGCATCACTTGCAATTGCTGCCTTGATAGGCGCTTGTGTCGGGGTTGTAGGAACGTTATTAAGTGACGTTGTAACATCTGCTTTAAATGGGAATTGGCAATTTTCGTCATGGGAAACATATTTAGGCTCTGCCATAGGTGGTGCTGTGGGCGGTGTTGTTTCATTGTTTAGTCCTTTTTTGGGTGCTGTTTTAGCTGGAACCATAAGTACTGCTGCTGGGAATATAATAGGTAAAATAACGGGAAGTAATACTGCCTCGTGGGGTGAGATACTTATTGATGTAGGATTTTCGGCTGTAATTAGTGTTGCGACTGCTGGAATGGGTAAATACCTGCGTATTTCCCCAATCACAAAGGGTAGCCACAGTTTTCAGCAAGTATTCAAATCAGGATTTACAAAGGCCTTAAAATACCATTTCTCAATGTCGGCAAAAACATTGGCGAAAGAAGCGGGATATTTGATAGTGTCAGGTTTTACAACAGGCTTTTTAGCAAGTAACATTGTGCAAGGGATATACAATGTTGGCAAAACGCGGGTAAAACAATGGCTTGATTGGATAAATTCAATGAGAACTTTTTCGAGTGCTAATTTTTATTAATCTGCATGGAGGAACAATAGTGACAATTAGGGCTAAGGGTGCTGTTTATGTAATATATACAACGTTTATATCCGTATTCTGCCTTGGATTGCTATGTAGCGATGTATTTGGCTTGATATATGCATTTAGCACAAGGTCTTTGCTGAAAGAGCTAATTATGGTAACGTCAACGATTATTGTTTTGGCACTAAATATAATTCAAGCAAAAAATATAATCCGTTACAAAATGGTAATCCGAGAGGACGGATTATACCTTGCTGCCAACAGAGATGTATTCCTCGAAAGGCAAAAAAATATCAACTTTGTATACGACGGAATAAAGGCTATACAATACAAAAAAATGCTGCGTCCCGATTTGATAGAAAAAGGCATGTTTTATTTCTCTGCTATATATGTCTATCGCGACGAAGCTGTCGGCAGGAAAAATGAGGAATACCTACTGACAATGTGGTTCAGTAAAAAGCAAGTAAAAAAGATAATGGATATGATTGCTTTGTATGCGGAAAAACAAAACGGATATTCGGTAGAAATCCTTCCGGATGATATTATGTAATGAAGTTTTGTAAAACTTTCCAAACAAAAGGTCGTAGGAGAAGTCCTGTGACCTTTTGTCATAATTGGAATTACTTGACAAAATTATTATTTTTTTGTATGATATCAGCAGTTGAAATAGAAAATAATGACAAGGAGCAATATTGGTGATGCTTAAAATTGCCGAAATAAGAGTATATAAGGATAAAGCAATCGAACGTTTTAAGGAAGTTTTTATAGGTTTTGAGCCTCCTAAAATAGTGGTTGTTTCTGCATCCAAAAGACAAGCCGTTAGGAATAAGGTTTTAAGAGAGTGTGGGCTTGATTATAAAGAAGATTTATATGGGACAGACGCCGAAGTTATCGACGGACCGTTAGACAGGCAGATTCTTCTTTATCAATCGATGATGAAAAGCGAAAAACAGGTTTGCCATGCTCTTTGGCACGAGTTGGGACATGTTTTGTTTGGAAATGAGAAACAGCATGGAATAGATATTGAGGAAGATACGTCGATGCGTTCCGGTTATGCTGTGTTTAATGAATTTATCGCGGAATATATAGCGCACGTAGTGTCTGACGGAGAAGGTTTTGGGATTTACAATCCTAATATGTATTTGCAGTTGGCTTTTCAAGAAGAACGGACAATCCAACCGTATTGGTTGAGCAGATACATGGCGATTATTAAAGGTGATTCAAATGTTTCCGATGAATGTGTTGCCGAAGGTTCAGAGTATGTAAAGCCTGTTGTTTGGAATTATTTGACAGAGATGTTCAAAATGATAGATGAACAACTCAGGAAGGATAATTTTTGGAAAGCAACACCGACATTTATTGAGGATTTGGGCATTCTTTATGACAATATGTTTTCAGTGGTGTTTAGAAGAATATGATAAAGATATATCAAGTCACAAAGATTAAGGTCAGGGAATTGATTCCTTGACCTTAATCTTTGACAAAAAAGAAAACTTTTCAGATCCTCTTTGAAATAAATATAAAATTAGTTATTGCAAATGTAGTATTTGTCCTTCAACGTAACTTTTGTGCCGACAATATTCGGTTTACCCGCTTGGTAGGCACGAAGAATATATTTGTCTGAAGGTTCTACCAAAAGCGGAATATTGTCTTCGGTAAATTGCGAATCGTCCGAAACTTCGAGGATTTTGAACCCTTTCTTTATAAGGTCGGCAGAAAATTGCCATTTCTTTTCAAAAAGCCCGAAAGAATCCATAATGATAGAAATATCTTTTTCGGGGTGATAGGCGGTAATACGGTAGTAGTTGTTTTCCATAGTTAAAATCTCCTTTGCGGTTACGCCGCTATTTGTTTTAGTTTTTTGTTTGCGTAAGGCAGCCATTTCTTGTTGATGAACTCCATAACGCAGTCGTCGGGTTCAGAATCGTGGTCGCCGTAACATTGCAGCACCTTTTTGTTTTTCAAAGAGTATTCGACCGTTACAAGCGGTTTTTCGGGTTCTTCCTTTGTTCGGATAAAGAATATAAGCGATTCTTCGCGAGCAAACTTTTGGTCGTAACCCATACGCCCCACGCAATGATGAAGCAACTCGCCTTCGCGCGTTAAATCTGACGGTTTTTGTGCGATAATCGCTATATAGACCGACTTCTTGTCATATTCAAGCCCTAAATATTTGCTTGCAACGGCGGCGAATTTTTCGTAAAACTCTTTGCGTTCCTGCTCGTCTTTCATAGCCTTTGCGGTGTTGTATTCGTCAATCCTTATATCGTGCCAACGTTTGAAATCGTGGGGATATCGGTTCTTTTCTTCGTCCATATCTAAGCCGAAATATTGGCAAGCGTCGAGATAATCTCTATATGAATAAAAATTTGTGTTTTGCCTTTCGATATAGTCCAAAAACTTGCCGACTTCCTTTTTCACAAGTGCTTTTACGTTATCGATTCGATCAGCGTGATCAAATTTTATTTTGCGTTTGGCGAAATTATTTATTTCGTATATAGGCTTATTGGTCTTATACGCTTTTATGATAGAAGAAACGTAGTAGTCGGATAAGACAATATCTTGTCTGTTTTTCGCAATCCATTTGCGGAATTTTTCGTCTTTACCGCATAGCCGTAAAATTTGCGTTGACATAGCGATATTATGCAATCCGAGTTTAGTCAGATATTCGATTTGCGGATACTGTTCGTAAAGCCGTAAATATTTGAAAACGTGTATGCCCGTATATCTGTCAACTGCGCTGTATTTGTATTCGGGAAAACGTTGTAAGATATAATCGCGGTTGACTATCGGGGCATAAGGATCAAATGAATCGTCAGATGCCCAGCCCCAGTCGTTGCTTTCATACCAGTCGGGATATTTGGAAAGCCCTTGTTCGTGCCAACCGACAGAATAACCGGCGATAAAAGTAAACTTAATATCTTTGCCGAAACATCTGTCGGAATGAACGCCGTGAACGACAACCGGCTTACAATACCATCTCTTTTTATACTCTCGAACGGCTACCGTCACTTTGACAAGTTCGCCGTCGTTTTTTGTAAAGTAAGCATAAAAGCGGGTACGTCCGAGCGGTGCGGATTTTAATTGGTCGTCGTAAAGTTTAATCTTTTTCTGTATATATTTGGGAATAGGTTTTATCTTTTCGATTTTCATTTTATCTCACCTCAACATTGTTTCCGAACAGGGCGAAAACTTCTTTCGGTATGGTTTTGTTTATTGGCGGTTCGGGTTCGTCAATGCCTTGCGGTTCATATATATCACCGTCAAATTCACGCATTTCTTCTTCGGATAATATTTCGCCCGTATCTTCGTCTATAAGTCGATTAACGAAAGGTTTTATACGCTCAATGAATTGTTTTTCGCCATCGTTTTCGATGATATATAAATCGTGTTTCTTTACAATTTTAGCGAAGTAATTTTCGGCTGTGTGATACGGAAAACCAACCATAGGAATACGGTCTTGTAAGCCAACGTCGCGGCTTGTAATAGTAAGGTCGAGTTCGTTGCCGAGAAGCACGGCGTTGTCGCCTAAAACTTCATAGAAATCGCCTAAACGGTACGCAACGATTGCCGTCGGGTGTTCCGCCTGATATGCCGTATATTTTTGATATGTCGGATTGCCTTGCTGTTTATCGACAGCCTGCTGAGTTTGCATTCCTTTGTCTAATTGCCGCAACGCGTCGTTTTTATCTTCTTCGGTGAATTCTTTGTCGTCTGTATCGGTTTCGGCAGTCAAAACGTCCGTTTTGGTATCTTTAATTTCGGTATCGTCGATTTTATCGAAAATAGAAAACTGTAAATTTTGTGGTTTCGGCGGTTGCACTTTTACTGTTATCGGCTTTGTATTTACTGCCTTTTTCAGAGCGGGTTTATATTTTTCGCCGTCTATGGTGTAAAGCGTACCTTCGATTGAATCTTCTTCAAAATAGTGGATAGCCCAACCATACACGGTAACGTCGTCAATGCAAGCGGAATTAGCGCCTTTTTCGGCAAGATTTCTCGCCTCGTCGCAAGCGTATTTCATAAAGCCCGAAAGCGTCTTTTTGTTAAGCAAAGGATTGCCGTCTTTTTCAAACGGAGTGCCGTTATTGATTTTTTCCGCTAATGTTTCGCTTGCGGTATTCTGTAAATATTCTAAAATTCGCTGTTCCGCAGGTGTATTTGCCTTTAAATTAAGTTCCATAAAAATCACTCCTTGACAATTCCGTAAACGTCATCTGCGTAATATTCGCAAACAAACCAATTAAAAAGGGCGTGACATTTCACGCCCTTGCAATCTACTATATAATCGTTATCGCCGACTTTATCAAGCACGGTTATTTCCGCCATTTCGCCTTTAAGCGAGTTTATATGTGCCATTGCTTTGTATTCTTTCATATTTCA
>CAKQXZ010000079.1 GCA_934292955.1 uncultured Clostridia bacterium | reverse complement strand
TTGAACGACGGATTGCTTACCATAAACAAAAAGGCATTTGCCAATACGGCAATAACCGAGATTGTTATCCCCGATTCCGTGACAAAACTTTCTTCGGATAAATACGATCCGCTGTTTAACGGTTGCACCAAACTTCGCCGAGTTGTTCTTGGCGATGGTTTACTTGCTATTCCTGCCTATTCATTCAAAGATCTAACAGCATTGAACGAAGTTGTCTTCGGACAAAA
Organism: uncultured Clostridia bacterium; assembly: GCA_934292955.1. The sequence goes on along the minus strand of CAKQXZ010000079.1, from coordinate 9,973 downwards.
CATTACTTCAATTTATGAATATGCATTTGAGAACTGTACATCACTGAAAAACATAATTCTACCCGAAAGCTTGCAAACTATAGGAAGTCATGCGTTCTGCGCTTGTACAAAACTTGCAAATATCACTTGGGGTAACTCGTTAACGTTAATAGATAACTCTGCGTTTGCCGATTGTACATCACTTAAATCTGTCGTTTTTCCCGAAAGCCTTGTAACCGTCGGAGCCTTTGCCTTTAACGGGTGTACTTTACTTGAAAGCATTATCTTGAACGACGGATTGCTTACCATAAACAAAAAGGCATTTGCCAATACGGCAATAACCGAGATTGTTATCCCCGATTCGGTGACGACGATTAGTTCGGATAAATACGACCCGCAGTTTAACGGTTGTACCAAACTTCGTCGTATTGTACTTGGAAGCGGACTTACCGTTGTTAACGAATTCCTTGCGGATAACTTATCTTCGCTTGAAGAAGTTGTTTTCGGCGAAAATATTATCGAAATTAAGGCGTACGCTTTCAGAAACTGCACCGCTTTGAGAAAAGTCAATTTTCCTGAAAACTTACAGATTATAGGATACTATTCGTTTGAAAATGCGGGGCTTGAGAATGTAACAATTCCCGCGTCGGTTATTACGATAAACGAAGGAGCGTTTTATTCCTGCACGAAACTTGCCTACCTTATTATTGAATACGGTTCGCTAAAAACGGTGGCAAAAAGAGTTTGCACGTCTTGCCCGAACGCAAAACGGATATACTATTACGGCACGCTTGCGGACTGGAGCAATATTTCAATCAATACGGATAACGCAATGCCGTTTGACAGACTGCCGTACATTTACAGCGAAACCAACCCCGGAACGACAGGCAATTACTGGCATATGAACAGCAATAACGAGCCGATTATATGGAACGTTTCGTTACAAGCGTATCAAATGGACGCGATAGTTGACGCTTTTTCGGGCAATATGGGTTCGGAATTGCTGTCGTCTTCTTCGCAATACATAAAAATAATGAATGACGACTCCGATTTTATGTTTCAGAAAGGTTTGTATGAGACGGCGACGATTCTGAGCGGCTCCGACGAAACCATAAATCAGGAGCAGTTGTATACGATCGTTTTAATGGATATTCTCGGATATCACGTCAACGAAAACGAATTGACCGACTTAAAAAAGGCTTTATATACCGGCGGCGCAGTCGCGGGAATGTATCTTGGTCAAACAAGCGGCGTATTTGACTTTAGCGCAATTAAAAAGACTATTCCGTGGATAAAATTTGCAGGAATCGCAGTAGATACGGTGGGCAAATTATATAATACCTGCAGCAATGCAAATGAAGCAAAAACGGCTTTAATAGGTTTTGCCGTGCAATGCCAGAGTTATATCGATATTCTGACAACAATCAGGAACGACGGAAACAATTCGGCAGACCTTAAAAAGGCGGCGGCAAACTGCATTACCATTATAGACAGTGCCTTTGACGGAACATTACAGTCGTTGATAGATAAAAATACGACCAGATTGACGCTTGACATTATTGCAAACGCAACTAAGGACGTTGTGTGGGCTGTTGCGTGCAAAATATGCATTCCGCTAAAGGTTTATAATTTATTTTTATCGGGCGGCAAGTTGTTACTTGACTTGCTTTACGACACGGGCGTTTCGGTCGATTCTTACTATAAACTCAACGTAACGAACAAAGCCCAGAATGCGCTGCGTAAACAGATTATAGGTAAAAGCGATGATTATTTGCGCGCAGAATCGTTGGATAATATGACTGCGATGTTTTCACTTATCGAACTTTATCAGACTTCGATAAATAAAGGTTGCGAATACACGTTGGCATATCTTGACGCAGTTAAAAAGGACGAATCATCGGTTAACGAGTGTTTTACCATCAACTCGAACGCCTTTGAACAGATTCAAACGGAAGCAGTAAACAAATATCGTTTACTTTACGAAGTTTAATAAACAAATAAAAGTTAAAACGCCGACGGGGACCCGCCGACGTTTTTTTGTTGTTTATGTTATTAGTTTTGACTTACGCCCCACAATGTTTTATGCGTAATGTTTGCTTATGCCTGTGTAAAGTTCAACGGGCAAGTTATGCGGTGAACAGCACCGTTTCGCTGAAACCGTTTGAATAAGTGAAGGTATAACCTTGGGCGGTTTTTTCGGCAAGAATGTAAGATTTGTTTTTGTTTTGTTTGCGGCAGATATCAAATTTATCTTCGGCACGCTTGACGATTTTATATTCGATTCCGTCTTTTTTGCCGCCCTTTTCAAGTTCGAATTTAATTTCGGTTTTGCCGTTTTCTTCTTCGATTTCGATTTCGGTTTTCTGCACTCTTACGCCGTTTTCGTATATCTCGCATTCATACTCGGTTTCGTTCTCGTTTGCTTCGTTTTCGGTGCTATAGGCGAACTTTATATAATCTTCCGCACTCTTTTTAACGATAAGTTCGAGTTCGAATTCTTTCTCGTCGTCGCTGATTTCTTCTTCGCGCTTGCCTGACGCTTCGTAAACGTTTTCGCCCGATACAAGCACGCCGCTAAGAGTGGTTTTTGTTTCGGTTTCGATACCGTCGTCGTCTTCGTCGATTTCGGTCTTTGTGGCAGTTTCGTTGTAATACATTACAGCCGTTTCACCGCCGAAGTTAACGGTCATTTTATAAGCGTAAACGGAATATTCGCCGTCGGATTCGCCGCACTCTTCTATTTTAGAACTTACGCCGCCGCCGACAACCGAATCGAACATGATAAGGCTGTTCTTGATTTCTTTGACGTTTTCGTCGGTAAATTCTGCGGGACGAACAAGAGTTTCGCCGCCTGTAACGCTTTGTTCGGCGTTTAACGCGCGGCGTTTTTTAGCGGTCGTATTGCCGCTTTCGACATTAAGAAAACTTGCGCCCGACGCGGCGGATACGGCAAAAAAGTCGCCGCTTTGGCTGAATGTGTGTTTGTTTCCTGCCTGATTACCCGACGAATCGGAATTAGCAGCGCATGCCACAACACCGAAAGATAACGCCGTTACCAGCGAAAGCGAACCGATAGTTGCAAGTAAGTTTCTTTTTTTCATGATTTGCTCCTTACGGGCGAGCCGTTCAGCCTTGTTGAAACGACCGACCGCTCCGCCCTGTTTTTTGTTTTCTGCCATATATACGATTGAAGTTAAAGCAAATTCTCACTTTTATAAAAAATATTTTGAATTTTTTTTCGAGCGTTGTTTTATACGACTTTTCGGTGCGGTTTCCGGCAGGCGTTTAAGGAGTTGTTCAATATCTGATTTCAGACCGCAAAACTGGCGAATTATTTGGAATTGAAGATATTTTCTTTTACGAGTTCGCAGAGTTCTTCGAAAAGATCGGCGTAAGCGCCCTTGGAAAACTCTTCGCCGGCGTCTTCGATTCCGTCCTGCAGGTCTTCTATTTCTTCTTCGAGTTCTTCGATAAGTTCTTCCACGTCTTCGCCGTTACGGATTTTTGACGGGTCGTAACGATTTTTATATTTTGAATTGAACGCGTTGATCTGCGAGATAACTTCGTCCGAAAGTTCGACCGAGCCGTCGGTTTTTGCATAAGGTTTAAGCGATTCTATAACGTTATTTATATCGGAGATTTTTTCCTGCGCAAGCGCGATTACCTTTTGGCAGAATTCTTCGATGAGCTTTTTCTCGTTTTCTTTTACGGAATTCGACTCATAATAGTCTTCTATACGGTCGATTTCTTCATTTGAAAGATAAAGCATGGTGACATTGCCGCCTAAAACTTCTTCCATCTTTTTTTCTATAGCGGACTGCGTTTTATCTTTGATTTCTTTGGTTTTATGGTCGAACGCCGATATTCTTACAATGCTTCCGTCGGTTATAAGCCCGAGTTTTTTAAGTTCCGCGCAGACGGATTCGGTCGCAACGTCTATTTTACTTCCGACATAATTTTTATTATACAGAAAGATTACGCCGTCTTCGTTAAAACCGCGCTGTGATACCACTACGTCACCTTCGCCTACGTTAAATACAATGTTGGGGTTAACGTCGATAACAACGTCGTAAGAAGCGAAAACGGGCTTCACTTTATCAGGCTTTTTTGACGTTAACGACAAAACGACAGGCAATGCGATTACGAGTATCAGCCCGCACGCGATAAGGGCGAAACGGAACGACTTGAAAAAAGGCTTTTTAGTTGTTTTGCCCGCGTTGTTTTTACGTGCGCGGCTATCCGCTTGCGCGTTTGCGACTTTTGTGTTTTGCGTTGCACCGACTGTTTTTGCGGAATTTGCGGAAATAGCGTTCCAGTCGACCGAGTTTCTGATATTATCGGACAGATCGGGCGCGGATGCGGTTATTTCGCGTTTAAGCCGTTTAAGTTCTTTCATCATATACCCCCTTTGCGATTATTTTTATTTTTTTAAGAATCTGATTGTATTTTCTGTTCACCGTGGACACGGGTTTATTAAGCATTTTTGCTACTTCTACTCTATTATAGCCGATTATGACCGTTTGTTCTATAATAAAAAATTCTTCTTCGTCGAGTTTTTTTCGGCATTCTTCGATTAAAGTGCCGTCGGAATAGTTATCTTCCGCACCGAGCCGCAATTCTTCGAAAGGGCTGCTTTTATCTATTTTAGAGTCTTTTTTAATTTTATCGAGCGCCTTGTTTTTTGCTACCGTGCATAGATACGGAACGGGATTGCCGCTCACCGCGCCGAGATTGGTCAAAAACGAAACATACGCGTCCTGCATAACGTCTTCGGCATCGAAACGGTCGTAAACGTATTTGCGTACGACGTACCATACCGCCCCTTTGGTTAAGCGATAGAATTCGTCGAAATATTCCGTTTTGCCCGCTTTCAGTTTGTGAAGCAGAATTTTTACGCGCAAGTTATTCATTTTTCTATTTTGAGGACGCTATGCGGTCGGTTTTTCTGTTATATTATCACAAAATATACGATTCAAGATAGCCGAAATTATCATTTTTCGAAAAATTTATATAATATTTTTTCTTCGGGCGGCGAATACTAAAAAAGTTTTTTCGGATTTTTTAAGGCGGGGTTCAATCGTTTGACAAGATGCGTCCTGCCGTTATATAATTGCCGAGTATTTTAATTTTTTTGTGGTAAGGGGCGTCAAAGAACAGGTCTTTGGCGTCCTCACCCTTTTTTACGGGAGGTGCCCGCTATGGGATCAATCGGCAACATCTTCGGGCAGGCGGTTTTTAACGATTCGGTCATGAAAGAAAGACTTCCGAAAGACACTTACAAGGAAGTCAGACACGCGATCGAAGAAGGCAAACGCTTAGGGCTTGAAACGGCAAACATAGTTGCGAACGCCATGAAAGATTGGGCGGTAGAAAACGGCGCAACACATTTTACGCATTGGTTCCAGCCGATGACGGGTATTACTGCCGAAAAACACGACAGTTTCATCTCTCCCGATCAAAGCGGTTCGGTCGTAATGGAATTTTCGGGCAAGGAACTCGTTCGCGGCGAACCCGACGCTTCAAGCTTTCCGTCGGGCGGGCTTCGCGCAACGTTCGAAGCACGCGGCTATACGGCGTGGGACCCCACTTCTTTCGCTTTTATTAAAGACGGCGTGCTTTGCATTCCTACGGCGTTCTGCTCTTACGGCGGCGAAGCGCTCGATAAAAAGACTCCGCTGCTTCGCTCTATGGAAGCGATCAATCGCGAAGCATTAAGAATTTTACGACTTTTCGGCAATAAGACGGCAAGGGCGGTTAAAACGACCGTCGGTCCGGAGCAGGAATATTTTCTTATACCCAAAACGCTGTTTGACAAGCGTAAAGACCTGATTTTTACGGGGCGTACGCTGTTCGGCGCAAAACCGCCTAAAGGTCAGGAAATGGACGACCACTATTTCGGCGCGATCAAACCCGAAGTGCAGTCGTTTATGAAAGAACTCAACGACGAACTGTGGAAACTCGGCATTCTGGCAAAGACCGAACACAACGAAGTGGCGCCTTCGCAGCACGAACTTGCGCCTATTTTTACTACCACCAACGTTGCGACCGACCACAATCAGCTGACAATGGAAATTATGCGCAAAGTTGCAAAAAAACACGGGCTTGTGTGCCTTTTGCACGAAAAGCCCTTTGACGGCGTGAACGGCAGCGGCAAGCACAACAACTGGTCGCTTTCTACCGACGACGGCACTAACCTGCTCGAGCCCGGTGATACACCTTACGACAACGCGCAGTTTTTGCTGTTTTTAACCGCGGTTATTAAAGCCGTGGACGAATATCAGGATCTGATAAGAATTTCCGTCGCTTCTGCCGGCAACGACCACAGACTGGGCGCGAGCGAAGCCCCGCCCGCTATCGTTTCGGTTTTTCTCGGCGACGAACTCACCGATATACTTTCGGCTATAGAAACCGATTCGGCGTACTGCCCCAAAGACAAGGTGCAGATGAAGATCGGCGTGCATGTCATTCCTAAATTTCCAAAAGACACGACAGACAGAAACCGCACGTCGCCGTTCGCGTTTACCGGCAATAAATTCGAATTCCGCATGCTCGGCTCGTCCGCATCGATCGCAGACGCAAACATTACGCTTAACACGGCGGTTGCCAAAGAACTTGCCGAATTTGCAGATTATCTCGAACAGGCGGACGACTTTTTTACCGCTCTGCACACGCTTATTCAGAAGACCGTTAAAGAACACAAACGCATTATTTTCAACGGCAACGGATACGACGAAAGCTGGATTAAAGAATCGGCAAAGCGCGGACTTCTCAACTTACCGTCTACGCCCGACTGTCTGAAATATATGCTCTCCGAAAAGAACGTAAAACTATTTACCGATTTCAAAGTTTTTTCGGAAACCGAGTTTAAGTCAAGATACGGCGTCGCGCTCGAGAACTACATTAAAACGTTGCGCATAGAAGCTGTGACTATGCTCGAAATGGCAAACAGAGATATTCTGCCCGTCGTTTCGGCTTATTCTGCGGAACTTGCGGACGCCGCACTCGTTAAACAGCATGCGGGAGCGGATAATACGTTTGAAAGCAACCGTCTGAAACTTATTTGCGAACTCGAAAACAAAATTTATGCAAGCGTTACAGAACTTTCGGACGCGGTTGAAAACGTTCCCGACGGATATCTTGCGGATAAAGCCGAACACTACAAAACCAAAGTTCTTTCCGCTATGAACGACCTGCGCGCCGCTGTTGACAAAACGGAAACCGTTCTGCCCGCAAACAAATACCCGTACCCCACTTACGGCGAACTGCTTTTCGGAATCTGCAAATAAACAATAAGACTATCGATAACGAGCATATAGCCCTACTTTTAAGGTTATATGCTCTTTTTTTGCCGTAAAATACGAAATATACGATAATCGACTTATAGGTCGTTTTTTTACTTTTTTAATGAACGGGACGAATATTTTCTTTTTAAGTTGGCAATAGTATAAACACGGCTTTAACGCCGAGCGACTTATTCGCAAACTACAGGAGAATTTTATGAACCCTTTCAAAGAAAAAGCAAAGAAACCCGAAGAGTATTTTGAAAGCCTTAAAGACCTTTACCCCACGCCTTACGACAAGCGGACGACCGACCCTTATACCAAGGCGCGAATAGTTCTTGCGTGCGGCGCGGAATATGAAGCAAACTGGCATTCGCACCAGATGCAAAGACATATTTCCGACCCCGATTTAAGGCGAGATCTTGCGCTTACGAGATTTATCGAAAAGCAACAACAGCAACGGCTTGCGCAGCTTAAGCCCGTGGACGAAAGCATACTTGAAACGACTATAACCTACGAGCAGTTAGCCGTTGACCTTACCGCAGAAATGGCGCGTAACGAAAGCAATTTTTACGTTAAAAAGGCACTCGATTTTGCGCTGCTCGAAGACTTCGACCACCTGTACAGATACGCCGACCTGCTTGACGCGGACTACGGAATACACGCCGAAAGATTGGTAGGAAAATACACCGAAATTATGCCCGCAAGACCGACTATCGCGCATCACCGTCACCCGATCGACAACGTTAAACGCAATATCAGCGCGAAAACTTCAGACCTTAAAACGGTGCTGAACACTATGATCATTACCGCAGCAGAACAACAGACGATGAACTTTTATATGAACGTTGCGGCAAACTATAAAAACGACGCGGGCAGAAAACTTTACGAAGAAATATGCCTTGTTGAAGAAGAACATGTTACGCAATACGGCTCTCTTATAGACACGTCGTGCGACCTTATTGAATGTACTCTTATGCACGAGTTTACCGAATGCTATCTGTACTGGTCGAACTTCGTGACGGAAACCGATCCCGTGATAAAGGACGTTTGGGCAAGATATTTCGAGATTGAACTTTCGCATCTGCACGCGGCGGAAAGATTGCTTAAAAAGTACGACAAAAAAGATCATCTTGACGTTATACCCAATCCGGAATTTCCCGAGCCCATTTCACTGCACGAAAACATCGATTATATAAGGAACATTATAAAAACGACGGCGCAGTATACGGGCAAACTGACAGACTATAAAAACATTGCCGATCTTGACGAAACGGACAGATTTTTCGAGTATAACACCAAGTTCACAAAGCCCGCCGACTTAAACCCCGCGCACACCGTGATACGAGATTATATTACCCAGAAGGGACAGGATTATCGGTTTGAAACGGCCGAACATCCGCTTAAACGCATGCGTAACAGAAAGTATGACGATACCGAAATAGGCACGGTGAAAAATGCCGAAAAAAGCACGGGATTCGAACCCGCAAAAGCACCGGCTAAACAGAAAAAAACGAAATAATTTATAATAAAAACCCGTCTATAGGTCGATTATCGGCTTATAGACGCGTTTTTATGTTGTTAATATTGTTTTAATAGGAAAACATAAATTTTACTTTATTTACTGAGTTCTTCGAGCGTTTTTTCGGAAAGCAAAGCGACTTCTTTAAGGGCGCCTTTTTCGAACGGCGAGCGAATACCCGATTCTTTTAACATATCGGTGAAAAATTCCGTTCCGTAATGGGACGTGAATTTAAGATAACTGTTGAACGCCGCGCGATAGTCTTTAAGAGAGCGGAACAAAAACTGCAACGCGTTTGACTGAGCAAGACAGTAATCGATATAGTAAAAAGGCGATTCGTAAATGTGCATCTGATACTGCCAGCGGGTACCTTTTTCGAAATACGGCATACCGACGGCATTCATGTACGGTCTGTATTTTGCTTCAAGCTCGTTCCATACGGCGTTGCGCTCGTCGGGAGTCAAAGCGGGATTTTCGTATACTCGGTGCTGAAATTCGTCGACAATAACGCCGTAAGTCAAGAAAGACAGATTATCGAAAAGATGTTTGAACTTATAGTCTTTCGCTCTGTTGCCGAAGAATTTATCCATATACTTCCAGCAGAAACATTCCATACTCATGGAGTGCGTTTCGGCGGTTTCCATGCCGAGCGGCGCTTCGGGGTCGAGATTGTTTCTGAACGCAAGATAACTTGCGAATGCATGCCCCGCTTCGTGAGTTAAAACGTCTACGTCGTCGGACGTGCCGTTAAAGTTGGCAAGAATGAACGGTTGTTTGTATTTTGCAAACTCGGTGCAGTAACCGCCGCCCCACTTACCTTCGCGGGATAAAACGTCGAAAGCGTCGTTTTCGATCATCATGTCGATAAACTCGCCCGTTTCTTTGCTCATTTCGCGATACATTTCACGACCTTTTTCGAACATTCCCGCGGGAGTAAGCACGGGACAAGGATCGCCGTTTGCAAAACATACGCCGTAGTCGTAAAGCTTCATATCGTCGATACCCGCGGCTTTGGCGCGTTCTTTGCGGATACGGGAAACGACGGGCACAACGTCATGAAGAACGTTGCGGCGGAATTCTTCGACGTCGTTACGGTCGTAACACAGCCTGCCCATGCGGTAGTAGCCGAGTTCGACATAATCGGCATAACCCATTTTTTTAGCCATGCGGTCGCGGACTTTGACAAGACGGT